>USOC01000081.1 GCA_900556245.1 uncultured Prevotellaceae bacterium | reverse complement strand
CAACATAAAAACTATTCTACCGTATTTCTGCGCAGCTGTCAAATGAAATCCCTGCATTTATGCGCCCCGCAGGGCGACGGGAATGCAACAAAAAAGCAGGCCGCCGGGGTCGGGCAGCCTGCTGCAAAAGGGGCCGGAAAGGTTCAGTGCCGGGCCGCCGCGCGGTGGTACACCGGGTAGGCCACCAGTGCGGTGAGCACCTCGGTGATCCAGAAGGCGTGCCACACACCGTCCGGGCCAAGGCGGCCGCACAGCACTGCGGCCAGCGGCATGATGAACACCACATAGCGGCACAGCGAGATCACCAGCGACGGCACGCCCTTGCCAAGGCCCTCCAGTGCGCCGGACGAGGTGGTGGACACTGCCGCCACCACAAAGATTGTCACAAGGACAAAGAGCAGCCATCCGCCTTCGACGGCATAATCGCCCATCCACTGCGTGAACCAAGCGTAGTTCATGTTATTTCCCTTTACAAAAGGAATCGTCGTAATGGGTTGCTTTTCTTCCACCGGCTTGTAGGTCACCTCTATCTGATCGCTCCCTGCACAACGGGTTTCGATATTTTCGCGCACCACAATGTCGGGACTGAGATACATAGTCAGACCTACAATCAAGCCGACTCCGACCTGACCTACAATTTTAAACTTTCCTTTCAGTCCGTCCTTGTTGTGCTTGCGCATCTTCATATAGTCGTCGAGGAAGCCAAGCAGTCCGAACAAAAGAGTCGCCGCCAACATCAACAGCATATACACGTTGGTGAAATCGCCCAGCAGCAAGCAAGGCACCACAATGGCGATGATGATAATCACCCCTCCCATCGTCGGAGTGCCGGTCTTGCTCATCTGTCCTTCCAATCCAAGATTCCTGACAATCTCTCCCACTTGCATCATCTGCAAACGGTCGATAATCCGTCGCCCGATGACGGTGGCAATGAATATCGACAGTATCAGTGCCATTCCCGAACGGAACGTCAGATAGTCGAACAGCCGAGCACCGGGGATGTTCAATTCCTGCAAATAATCAAACAAATGATATAACATTTCCTTTTTCCTCTATCTATTTTTCTGTTTCGTCACTAAATATTTCCGCGACAACTTCTTTGTCGTCAAAATGATGCTTCACTCCGCAAATTTCCTGGTAATCCTCATGACCCTTTCCGGCAATAAGAACCACATCGCCAGACTCCGCCATTTGAGAAGCCGCACGAATTGCTTCACGACGGTCAACTATACGCAGCGTCCGACGACGATCGGCAGAATCAAGCCCGGCAGCCATATCCTCCAGAATTTCATTAGGATCCTCAAACCGGGGATTGTCTGACGTCAGAATCAGACGGTCGCTCAAGCGCGCCGCCTCTTTAGCCATAATCGGACGTTTGCCCTTGTCGCGATTCCCTCCGCAACCGACAACAGTGATAACCTGACCGCAGTTGCCGACCACTTCACGGATTGTCGAAAGGACGTTGACCAACGCGTCCGGCGTATGGGCATAGTCGACCACTGCCGTATAGCCCCGTGGAGAAACGAATGTCTGGAATCGGCCTGCCACCGGAACCAAAAGGCTCATATCCACCAACGTCTCCTCTTCCCCGAAGCCAAGCAAACGGGACACGCCATAGACAGCCAGCAGGTTATAAGCGTTAAAACGGCCCGTAAACATCACTTCCACCTGGCGCTTGTCGATTTCAAGCAACGTGCCGTTCAAGCGGCTTTCAATGATTTTGCAGTGAAAATCGGCGTGCGTGCGCAGCGAATAAGTGCATTTCTTGGCTGCGGTGTTCTGAAGCATGACCAGTCCCGCTTTGTCATCAGCATTGACCAGCGCGAAAGCGTCGTCAGGCAACAGGTCAAAAAAGCGCTTCTTGGCCTTCAGGTATGCGTCGACGGTTTTATGATAGTCAAGATGATCGCGCGTCAAATTCGTAAAGACTCCACCCGCAAAACGCAGGCCGTCGATACGATGCTGGTCGGCTGCATGCGAACTGACTTCCATAAAGGCATATTCGCAGCCTTCCTCCACCATCTCATGCATCATGCGATTGAGTGTCAGTTGGTCGGGCGTTGTCTGCGTGGCAGGCACTGCACGGCCGTCTATATAGTTGCAGACGGTAGAGAAAAGGCCTGCCTTAAAGCCCATTCGGCGCATCATTTCGTAAAGCAAGGTTGCCGTTGTAGTCTTTCCGTTGGTTCCGGTGACACCCACCAAACGAAGCTTTCGAGTCGGGTTGCCATACCATTCGGAAGCAAGGAAGCCGAGTGCCGAAGCGCTGCATCCGACTTGCACATACGTCACTCCTTCGGCGCGTTCTTCAGGCACTCGCTCGCATACGACAGCTACCGCACCGGCTTGAACGACCGACGGTATGTATTTATGCCCGTCGGTAGTCACGCCCGGAACAGCCACAAACAGTCCGCCATCCATCACCTTGCGAGAATCGCTTTCAATGCCCTTTATTTCCACATCGGCCGGACCGAAGGTTGCTATCGGCCGTATCACCTTTAATAACTGAGACAATAACTTTCCCATATATATTAATGTATGATTATTTTTGCAATATCAAACTCACTTTTTCGCCCTTTCGCAACACACTGCCTGCCACAGGCTGTTGTTCCTTCACATATCCGGAGCCCGTCACAGCGCTTACACTCAACCCTTTTCGTTCGAGCGCAGCTACCGCTTCACGAAGTCCCATACCGACAACCGACGGAACGGTTCCGTCCGGAACGTCGGTCTGCCGCCAATGTTGCGCCGACCTTAACCCCAAAGCGTCTTTCAAACTATTGGCGTTGTCTTTCTCCATCGCCAAAAGCATCGGTTTGTCGGGGGCATTGTCAGCCTCATTCCGATAATCCGACTTATTGCCAAGCATTCCGCGTGCAAAAAGTTTTAATGCGACGTTCATCGCCACACGCCCGCTGGTGTTCTGCGGACCAAGCAACTGCGTCGGTGCGTTCATGACGACAATACACGAGTAAAGAGGTTTTTCATAGGGGAAAAAACCGGTAAACGTCAACCGTTTCATCGAAGTATATCCCTTTCCGGGGACATAGACCCATGCCGTACCGGTCTTCCCTGCCATCTCGACAAAGTTATTCTGCAACTTTGGCGCTGTTGGCACCCTTTCCTTCTTGCTCCATACCACTTCACGCATCATCATCCGCATATCACGCGCCACTTCCGGCCGGCAGACTCGTTCCCGGACATAGCTCACCGGGATTCGCTTCAACAACGAGTCGTCACGCCACTGCTCGCTGACAAGACGAGGTCTGACAAACTTTCCGTCATTGGCCATGGCATTAATCATCGACAAGTTCAGAATAGGCGACATCTGCACGGCATATCCATAGCAGCAACGCGACAGATTGACGCGCCATTCGTTCCGAAAACGCTGGTCTGCACTGCCCAGTTCCTGAATCATCGGAGGAATTTCTCCGGCAAGCCCTACATTAAGACGGTCGAAAAAACCGATATCCTCAAGACGCTTGCGAAAGCCCCAAGGTTCACGATCGAAACGCTGGGTGATAATCTTGGCCGTTCCGATATTGCTGGAACCGGCCAAGATATCAGTCACTGTCGGATATGAGCCGATGCTGTGCGAATCGGTAATCGCCCGAGCGCCCGCATACGAAAAGGTTTTCTCCAACGCTATATGCTGATCCGCTCGTGCAAGTCCGTCCTCCAAAGCAATCATCAAAGAAATCGGTTTCATTACCGACCCCAGTTCCCAACGAAGCATTGCATAATTGACAGACTCTTTATAGTCTTCCGAACGAGCGCTCCACTGGAGATTGGAAATAGCCTTGATATCGCCTGTCGACACCTCCATAATGACGGCAGTGGCCCATTCCGGACGCGCTTTCATGCACATCTCATAAAGCTCCGTTTCCAGAATATCCTGAATCCGTACGTCAATCGTCGTTCGGATGTCATATCCATTTTCCGCCGGAATCTCCGCCCAATTGCGTATCCCATTGGAAAGCTGCACTTTCTTTCCCTTGCCGGGCTTTCCGAAGAGCAGAGAGTCGAGAGCTTTCTCCAAGCCGGAACTGCCATGCCACCCGTCCTCCTTCTCCAGAACGTTACCGATGCTTCGATAAGCCATTTTGCCATAAGGCTTCATCCGCTTCGTACGAAGCACCTTTGAAAGCGTTCGATAGCCGGGAATTGTGTCATAATAGGGAAAAGTGCGCAACCGCATCAGTTCAGACCTGGTCATTTCTCTTGAAATCAACAAATTGCGCCGACGCTCTTTTGCCGGTTTTTTCAGCTCTGCTTCGAACTTATCTCTCCACTGGGCTGATGTCGTTCCTTTGACAAGACGAGGCAGACTGTCGCAAAGCGGCCCCATCTTCTGCCTGAATTGCTTTTCCTTGAATGTCGACGAACGAAAGTCCATACGCACTTCGTAGTATCTCACGTTGACGGCCAACGGCGAACCGTCAGCGGCAAGGATACTACCCCGATCCGGCTTGAGCGAAACCACGTCGAGCATGGTTGAATCAGCTTTAATCTTCCACTCCTCGCTGTCATAAACCGATGTTTTAAACAAAACCACCGTAATCGCCAAAGCCATCAATGCGATTAGGACGTTGATGGAACGATAACGCCCCATAATTCCATCTCTCGTCTTACTTTTCACCTTCCGCCTCCTTTCTGCCAAGGAAATACGGAGGCTGCTCGGCCACCCTCAGAGGCATGCCTAACGTATCAAGCGCCTCGGTCATCTCGCTTTCAAGAATCCGACTGCTGTAGTCGGCCGACGTCCGCACCATTTCAGTCCTTACGTTATAGAGATGTTCCCTCAACGAAAGAATCTCCCGCTGCTTTTCCTGTACGGTAAACTTAAAAGTAATATAAAGTACGCACAGCGATACAAACACCACGACCACCGTGATGTTGCGGCGATAGAACGACAACGACAGCCAGCGGCCCTGTATGAGCCGCCGCCACCAGTTATTTTTCATTTCACGCTCGGTATCCGCCATGCTTATCTTTCCTCCAACTTCTCCGCTATTCGTAATTTCGCACTGCGCGACCGGGGATTACGCTCCACCTCCGCTGCTGTAGGGACAATCACCCGGTTGTTGACCGGACGAACCGGCGCAAGAACTCGCCCGAAAAAGTCCGTCTCCACTTTTCCGTCGAGTCTTCCGCTTTTCATAAAGTTCTTCACCATCCTATCCTCAATGCTATGGTAGGTAATCACTGCCAGCCGTCCTCCGGGACGGAGCACCCGCATCGTCTGCGACAAAAACTCAGAAAGCGCATCCACCTCGCGGTTCACCTCCATACGCAAGGCTTGGAACACCTGAGCCAGCTCTTTCTTCTCCTGCCGTGGATTGACAAGCCCTCCAACCACATCCAGCAAGTCGGAAATCGTCACAATCTCCCGCCCTTGCCTCACCTTGCAAACAGCCTCGGCTATCCGCCGGGCACTTTTCAGTTCTCCGTAAAATCTGAAAATCGTTGTCAGTGCATCCACATCATATTCGGCAATCACCCGACGTGCGTCCAAATCATCGTCACGATTCATACGCATATCAAGCACCCCATCACCGTAACGGAAAGAGAAGCCGCGATTGCCGTCATCAAAATGATGAAACGACACCCCAAGATCCGCCAGTATCCCGTCAACACGTTCCACTCCATAATAGCGAAGAAAATTCGAAAGATACCGGAAGTTACTGTGGACAAACGTAAACCGGCCATCATCAATCCGATTGGCATAGGCGTCCATATCCTGGTCAAAGCCAAAAAGCCTGCCCTTCGGGCCTAGACAAGACAGAATGGCCCGCGAGTGCCCACCGCCGCCAAACGTCACGTCGACACAAATGCCGTCGGGCTTTATGTCAAGTCCGGTGATTGTCTCTTCCGCCAATGCGGGGATGTGATAAACTGACTG
>USOC01000080.1 GCA_900556245.1 uncultured Prevotellaceae bacterium | reverse complement strand
GTAGACCCGGGTTCCAAATGGCCTTACCCAAATATTTTCTTCAACGCATCGTTGTTGGAACTTTTTGACATCAACCGGTTTTTTTGTTTCAATGACACCGATTGCTCCAAGAATTCTTACGTCGGCAACTGCCGGATATTTGAGAGCTTCCGGCATCAATTGGCGCATTGTCGTTTCGATGCGGTCGACGTTCGTTTTCCAACCGGATTCCATCAACAGGTTGATGGATGCGATTGCAATGGCGCAGGCGAGCGGGTTGGCCATAAATGTGGGGCCGTGCATCAGCACGCCGGCAGCGCCTTTTGATATCGTATCGGCAACTTCTTTTGTCGTCACGACGGCACTCATCGTCAGATAACCGGCTGTCAGAGCTTTGCCTATGCACATGATGTCCGGCATCACGTCGGCGTGTTCCCATGCAAAAAGTTTGCCTGTGCGTCCGAATCCGGTTGCAATTTCATCGAATATCAGGTATAGCCCGTAGCGATCGCATAATTCTCTTGCGACTTTCAAGTATTCGCGGTGATAGAACTTCATGCCGCCGGCTCCTTGGACAATCGGCTCGAGAATCATGCCTGCCAGTTCGTCGGCATGACGGCTGATTGCTTCTTCCATTTCTTTTGCATATTCGGGCTTCCATTGGTCGTAGAAACCGCAGGAGGGAGAAGAAATGAAATACCGGGGAGTGAGAGCGGGTCCGAACAGGCTGTGCATGCCCGTGACAGGATCGCAAACCGACATCGCATTCCATGTGTCGCCGTGGTAGCCGGAGCGGATTGTGATGAAGTTGGTCTTGCGTGTGCCGCCGGATTTGCAGATAGAGGCTTGGATTGCCATTTTCATGGCAACTTCCACAGCAACAGAACCTGAGTCGGCATAGAATATGTTGTTCATATTCGGAGGCAAAATAGAAAGGAGCAATTTCCCTAAGTCTACTGCAGGATGGTGGGTAAACCCGCCAAACATCACATGCGACATTTCGTTGATTTGCGCTTGGGCGGCGGTGTTGATGACGGGGTGGTTATAGCCGTGTACGGCTGCCCACCACGAGGACATGCCGTCGATAAGTTGTGTGCCGTCGTCGAGCGTGATTCTGACACCTTCCGCCCGTTTTACCATGAACGTTGGTAGCGGAGAGATTGTGGAAGTATAGGGATGCCAAAGATGTTTTATGTCAAATTCGTTGTGAAGCATTTTTTTGATTGTTTTATGCAAAGGTAATAAAAGCAAGGGGGAGAATAAAGGGAAATCGGGTGAATTTTGAGAAGGGCTGTGGTCGGCGGCTGTCCAACTCTCTGTCTGTGTTACATGTGGGTTGGCGGACGAGTGTTGCGGAAAATGATGAGAGAATCCAAGTTTTCCCTATTTGGATTTTTTATTTAAATGCACAGACTTTGGATTGGGTGAATGATTTCGAATGTTTTTCTTTGGCCTTTCGTAATTATTGTGTGATTCGCGAAATAGAATATGTCCTGGGAAAACATTCAAGCAAACTTGATGCTTTTGCCCTCACCTTTCACTATCTTTGTATAAGACAGGATGTGTCGTCGATATGAGAATTAAGCAGAAATACAGTAGTGTGTTGGCAGGGTTGCTTATTGCAATTTCCTTGCAATCGTGTTTCACCGGGATAGAAAATACAGGACGGATTTCGGAGAAGGATGTGGCAAAGGTCAAGGCTGACGTGAAGTCAAAAGAAGAAGTCTATCTTGATTCCGTGAAGCAGGAGGGGTTTCTTTCGTGGAAAGAGGGAAAGCGTTTCTATGTGGCGGATAATAATGTCCGACTAATACTTACGCCTTCAGTCGATTCCCTGCGCGGAGCAATTTTGAAATATGCCGGATATGCAACACGACGTCAAATTGATAATTCGGAGGAGGTTGTGTTGCGATTTGTGCGAGAAAATCGGGAGTTTCGTTATGATACGGGAAAAACAAAGGAGGAATTGTCTCTGACTCCGCCTGAGTATCTTGTTCCGTTTTTGGTCGATTTGGACTTTGTGGAGTCGGTAGGCCGGAAATTGGTGGGATTGAAGTTGTTCTTGAAAACATCCCAATGGAAGCGTGCGGACGGTTCTGCGGAGATTGGGCTGCGCTATATGCCGGTTACAATCCTTTCGGTAGGACCCGGCGACGCTGTGTATCCTTTTTATGTGTCGTTTGAATGCGGAGAACGAAAGTCGGGGGTTTTTATGTCGTCTCAGACTTCTTCTGTGAAAAATATGACGTTCGGAAAATTGTTCTCATTCACGGATATCCGAGAAGAGTACAAGTCGATTTCCGATGTTAATTGGGAATTGATTACGCATGGAAAAGTGGCGCCGGGAATGACAAAAGCTGAATGTTCACTTTCGCTTGGAGCGCCACTGTCGGTAGGGCGGACTCCTACTCATGGCGGGCTCTACGAGCGATGGCAATATATGAATGGAGTCTACTTGATATTTGAGAACGGATTGCTGATAAATTACAGACAGTAGCGATGATCGAAATTGAGTTTTTGGGAACAGGTACATCCACAGGAATCCCTCAGTTGGGGTGTCATTGTGATGTGTGTCGGTCTGCTGATCCTCATGACCGCAGGCTGCGTTGCAGTTCTATTGTCTGTGTGGACGGTGTCAATTTGCTGATTGATTGTACGCCGGATTTTCGAGAGCAAATGCTGCGGGCAACGGATTTGGCTCTTGATGCGCTCTTGGTAACTCATAGCCATTATGACCATGTCGGGGGAATGGATGATTTGCGTCCTTATTGTCGGAAGACGGCTTTCCCGGTCTATGCACAGCCAGGTGTGTTGAAAAACTTGCGTGACCGCATACCTTACTGTTTTATAGATCATCCATATCCGGGAGTGCCTTTGTTTGAATTACATCCTGTAGAAGAAGCTCCTTTCAAGATAAACGGGGTGGAGATAATTCCGTTGCCGGTGATGCACTATCGTTTGCCGATTTTAGGATACCGAATCGGCGGGACGGCATATATAACTGATGCCAATTATATAAGTCAGTCGACAATGGAAAAGTTGAAGGGGTTGGATATGTTGATAATCAATGCTCTTCGTTTCGAACCACATCTGTCTCATTTCAGCCTTTCTGAGACGTTAGAGGTCGTCAGGCAATTATCGCCGCGGCGGACAAAGTTGATTCATATGAGTGATGGAATCGGTCTCCATCGAGAGACATCAAAATTGTTGCCCGAAAGTGTGGAACTTGCCTATGATGGTGAAATTATTAGTGTGCCGTAATGTAGAAAGCCAATAATATAATTATGGAAGAATTGGATAAGAATTTAATGCGAGATATCAAAACGCAGTTTTATGCTTTGCGGAATGGGGCGATAGCGGAACGGTTAAGGACGGCAGGCAGCCCCTATAAAATTATTTTTGGATTGATGCTTCCCCAGATAGAGCAGATCGCTTCTCGCTATCAGCCGTCAGAGAAATTGGCGGATATGCTATGGGCAAATTCTTCGACGCGGGAGAGTCGGTTGATGGCTACTATGGTTTGTCCTGAAGGAGGCGTTTCTTTGGATAAAGCGCGACGATGGGCAAGTGAATGCGATACGATAGAACTTGTAGATTTGCTTTGTTTTAAGCTTTTGCGTAATCTGCCGGAGGCGGAACTGCTTGTTCGGGAATTTGAGGGACTCGGTGGCGTGCGAGGCCGTTATTTGGCGTTGCGTCTGACAATGAATTTGTTAGTCGTTGGCAGGTTGACGGATTTCGATGCGGCGTGGCGACTTTCCCGGACTTTAGAGAAGGATGACGACAGGGCTGTCAGGACGGTTGCCTGTCAGGTGGCTGACGAGATAGAGTGGCATCGTGGGGTGTCGTCGGAAAATCCGTAAAAAGACGAATTTAAGTTTATTTTCATCCTGGGGACTGGCGTTTTGTTTTTTTTTATGCCGATTTTGATTAATTTTGTCGAGGTTAGGCAGCGGAGATTCTGAGTGTCTGGAATAATCAGGAATCTGAAGCCTGTAAATACGTCATAGAATGACAACTGCGGACGACAAATCATTTTTTATAGCGCGGACCAAGCTGACGGAATATCTTGACAGCCGGCGGTTGAGGAAGACTCCAGAGCGTTTTACGATTCTGGAAGTGGTCTTTTCTCATAACGACCATTTTGGCGTAGAAACGTTGTATGCAGAGATGGACGAGCGTTCATATCATGTCAGCCGTTCGACAGTTTATAATGCGATAGAGTTGTTCTGTGACTGCGGAATCGTCCGAAAGCATCAGTTTGGCACCAATCAGGCATTGTATGAAAAGGTGATCAGTTCAGGGAATCATCATCATTTGATTTGTACAGAGTGTGGCAAAATCAAAGAGGTGAAGGATCAGGAACTGATGCGTTATATTGGTGCAAGGAAATATGGCACATTTAATATGTCGTATTTTTCGTTATATGTTTACGGAGTCTGCTCGTCATGTCTGCGGCGTATAAAAACAGAGCAAACAAAATATTGGATTCAAAAAAAGAAAAATTATGAAAGTAGATGTGCTGTTAGGTTTGCAATGGGGTGATGAAGGAAAAGGCAAGGTAGTAGATGTGCTTACTCCCCATTACGATGTTGTCGCACGTTTTCAAGGTGGTCCGAATGCAGGACACACCCTTGAGTTTGAAGGAAAGAAATATGTGTTGAGATCCATCCCGTCCGGAATTTTCCAGCATGGCCAAATCAATATAATCGGCAATGGCGTTGTCCTCGACCCCGTGCTATTCCGTGAAGAAGCTGAGGCGTTGGAGCAAAGTGGCGTGTCAATCAAGTCGATTCTCAAGATTTCGAAGAAGGCACACTTGATTTTGCCGACTCATCGTCTGCTTGATGCGGCAAACGAGCGTTTGAAAGGGGCTTCAAAAATTGGCACTACAGGAAAGGGCATCGGTCCGACGTATACTGACAAAGTTAGTCGCAACGGTCTTCGGGTTGGTGACATTTTTCATGATTTCAAGGCAAAGTATGAAGCTGCCAAGGGGAAGCATTTGTCTATGCTTTCCATGCTTGGAGCGCCAGTGGAATTGGGCGATATGGAGGAACGGTGGCTTGCTGCGATTGAATATCTGAAAGAATATGACATTATCGATAGTGAGTTCTTCATAAATCAGCAGCTGCTGGCGGAAAAGAGCGTGCTCTGTGAAGGGGCGCAGGGAACAATGCTCGATGTGGATTTCGGTTCATATCCTTTTGTGACATCTTCTAACACTGTTTGTGCAGGAGCATGCACGGGATTGGGTGTCGCTCCGAATCGTATAGGGGAGGTCTATGGTATTTTCAAGGCTTATTGCACACGTGTAGGCAGCGGACCATTCCCGACAGAGCTGTTTGACGAAACCGGGAAAAAAATCCGGGATATTGGTCACGAGTATGGGGCGGTGACAGGTCGTGAACGTCGTTGCGGTTGGATTGACCTTGTTGCACTTCGCTACGCTATCATGATTAATGGCGTAACACAGCTGATTATGATGAAGAGTGATGTGCTTGATACATTCTCCACTATCAAAGCTTGTGTCGCTTATAAGGTTGACGGGCACGAAACAAAAGATTTTCCTTTTTCCATTGAGGATGGAATCGAACCAGTATATCAGGAACTTCCCGGTTGGAATACGGATATGACAGCCGTCAAGGACGAGTCGGAGTTTCCTCAGGCATTTTGTGACTATGTGGCATTTCTCGAACGTGAATTGAATGTGCCCATTACGATTCTTTCGGTAGGTCCTGACCGAGAGCAAACGATTGTTCGAAAGTCATTTGACAAAAGGTAAACCATTATCATAAACCACAAATCTTTAAACATTTAATACTATGGCAAAAGTAAGACCGTTCAAAGGTGTTCGTCCTCCGGTCGATTTGGTTACGGAGGTGGCTTCGCGTCCATATGATGTGCTGAATTCAGACGAGGCACGC
>USOC01000079.1 GCA_900556245.1 uncultured Prevotellaceae bacterium | reverse complement strand
TCAAGGTCTTCAAAATCCGACTCTATGAACCAGAAGTTTTCTCCGGTCAGGGAGTAGGCAATCCTGGCATTGGCTACCGGCATTCCGGAGTAGGTAGTCACCTTGCCACGCAGGCGAAGCGCGGATGTGTCATTCAGTTCCGAGCGTTCTTCTTCATATTCTGCAAAGAACGTGGGCGCTTTGTATTCGCTGACGTCCACCCGCTTTGAGAAAGATTGCTGTTGCGAATTTTTTCCATACATGCAGACGCGGATGGTATAGTTCCCGGTCAGTCCGTTGCGGGGGATGCTGAATTTTCCGTTGATTCGTCCGTATTGATCCGTGGAGAGTGTGTCGGTGTGAACCACTTCGTAGTTGGCGTTGGAAAATTCGATCATTGCCGTTTTGTCGCGGCAAAGCGACATTGTGCCATCGCCAATTTCGTAGATGACGGCCGCATATTCCATCGTTTCTCCCGGACGGTAGACGCCGCGGTCGGTGTAGATGCTTCCCTGTATCTGTTCAGGCAAGTATTCTCCGTGAGTCCAGTAGTAGACCGTTGCCGAACGGTCGTCGCCATATTGGGCGTAAATGCGTCTGCTTTTTCCGGCGATTTCCGGAGAAATGACAGCGTAGCCATTCTCATTGGTGCTTAATGACTTGATATGCTTGTCATCGTAGTCAAGAATATGGATGCGAGCCTTTGCAAGCGGTCGTGCCGTTTGGGCGTCAGCAGCGAAGACTCGTTGTTCGCCGTTGTATTCCATGCGCATCATCACGGCGATGTCTGTCACGCGCATAATGGCAATTCCGCTGACGTGGCTTTCGCATATTTTCTTCCCGGTCTTCGGGTCTGTGTATTCCGGCACAATGAGATATTTGCCTGTCGGAAGTGGTGATAGGTTTGTCTTTTTTGTCTTTCTGGAAAGACTGCCTTCAAGGTCAAATTCTTCGGTACGGACCAACGAGAGATTCCTGAGAACGCTTTGCAGAGTGATTTTTGGCTGTTTTAACTCCAGATTTTCAGAGACCTTATAGATTTTAAGCGTCGCTTTTTTCAGGTTGCGCGATTCGATTGAGACGGAAATGGAGTTTGTGCTGCCCGCCACTTCGGGAAGTCTTATGCTCAGCTCTGCTTTTTCCGTTTCGTTAATCCAGTTTTTCAACATGTTTATCCTCTTGTATTCAGGAAAGCGTTTGCAGGCCGCAACAGCCATTTCGTGGAGTCGGACCGTTTCTTCGTCGCTTTCTGTGCGCTCTTGAAGCAGTTGATAGAGCACTTCAATCGAGTAGGGGCTCTTTGCATACTCTTCGTATTTCTTCAGGAGTGTGTCTTTTTTCTGTTTGCCTTTTGTGCATGAATTGATGTAGGACATTTCCGAAAAAATCCGAGCCGGACTGTCTGGTCCGGTCGACGGAATCCATAGCCGGTAGATTTCTTCAATTTTTGTTTTGGCGGAGTCGGCTGTCCTGAGCTTGTTGTAAGGATGCCAAGGATAGAATTTGTCGGTGAAAGCTTCCAGCCTGCCGATTGCGTCGTTTGCCATCAAGTCGAAAAGGGTTGGCATTAGTTGGGGGTCGGCATCGGTATTGTTGATGAGTCCGGCGTATTTCCCGATTGGGACTTCCTTCAAAGTTTCTTTTTGTGACAGGATAGAATCTGTCAGGTCAAGAATGCGGTCGTAAAAATTTTCATCACTCCATTCCCGAATATCGGCTGGAGGGTTTGAACCCGCTTTTTCGCGTTTGATGAACTCATGACGGTCCGTGTCGAAAAAAGCGAGGTAGAGATCGGCTTCCAGTGAAAAAGCAATTGCTTTGGCGCCGGGGTCGGAAATGCTTTGCGCAATGCTGTCGACAGTTTCTATAATCGGTTGTGCAAAATCTGTCGAATTATTTCCTTTTGCCAGAGACAGCTTTATCATGCCGTCGATAATTGCTTCGCAGTCGTTTGCGGCAGACGCTTTTTTGATTTGTTTTTCAGCGTCTTTCATGACGTTTTCCGGATAGCGGAAGTCGGGCTTCGAAATTTTGTCGGCTGCCGCTGAGAAGATTGGTAACATTGCCAGTGCGCTTAGTAGAATCATCGTTTTCATAATCACAGTATTATTGTTGCCAAAAAGCGCCGTCCGTCAAACACGAATGTTGAGGAGGGCGCTTTTATTTGTTTTTGAGTAATTGTTCAGTTAGTTTATTGCTTGTTTCTCTGCTTGTGCAGACTTAAAATGTTTTGAGTGAATTTTTCTTCAGCCTGTTTCAGTTGAAATAACTGTTTCTTTGTAAGAATCTTTTCGAATTTTGTGAAGTAGTTCATTTCAATCTCGCCCTCTTTCAGTTTCGTCTTTGTCAGAGCCAAGGCAGCCGCCTCATATTCTGTGTCTGTCACCGATTCGGCATTGGACGTTTTCTTCATCAATTCGTCAGACTCTTTGTTGATCCTGAAAATGGCATTCTCCATTTCTTCGTAGAGAGGGAAGAATGCAGCTTGTTGCTCTTTGCTGAGGCTTAGTTCTTTGGTGAAGAAGTCGAATTTGTATTTTCGAATTTCGTCCATCCAATTTTTTAACTGCGCCTCCGGTGTCCGGACAGCGAATAGTGTCGGAGCGGTGAGTATGGCGAGTAGAAAAGAGAATAGCAGCTTTTTCATAAAATTCTTTGGGTTAGTTGATTGTCGAGTCATTGTCGAATACGTTGGCACTCATTCCGGCTTCGTAGATGTCTTCAAGAATGTCGTAGTCGGAAAAGTCGCCATAGTAGCGGAGATGGTCGACGAGAGTCTCATCGTTCATTGCTTCTGCGATTTGGGAATCGTTCATCATTCCGCTTCTGCTTTTCATGTCAGAAAAGAGATACATCATGCACCAAACGCCTCCGAACATGGCGGCCATATAGATCCATGGGCGAATTTTCAGCCATACCGCATTTTGTCTGACCGTCGGCTCCTCTTTTTTGTCAGGGATGGAATCTGCCATTTTCTTCGCAAATTCCTCAAAGTATCCATTTGGCACTTTAAATCCGGTCTTTTTGCTGAAACTGTCTAATATGTTGTCGTCTTTCTTCATACTGACAATATGACTTCATTAGGAAGGAATGGTTTAATCTTTGTTGAAGAAATGTTCTATTTTTTTTACGGCATGGTGGTAGGACGCTTTGAGAGCACCTACAGATGTGCCGAGAATTTCCGACATTTGCTCGTATTTCATGTCGTCGAAATATTTCATGTTGAAGATAAGCCGTTGCTTTTCGGGGAGAGTGGCAACGGCGCGTTGCAATTCTTTTTGCAGTTCGTCTCCGTCAAACCATTCGTCACTTTCCAGCGCATTGAGAAGAAACGAGTCATCCTCGTCAATAGATATATTTTGACGCTGACGTTCTTTGTTGATGAATGTGATGGATTCGTTGATGGCTATTTTATAGAGCCACGTTGAGAGTTTGGCGTCACCGCGGAAATATTCGATGTTGTTCCACGCTTTCAGGAACGTATTTTGCAGCAGGTCGTTGGTGTCATCGTGGTTGATGACCATTTTACGAATCTGCCAATAGAGCGGTTCGCTGTAGCGTTTGATGATTTCCGTGAACGCTTCTTTATACTCGTTCGGGTTATGCAGCCGGCTGATTATGTCCTCGTCTTCTGTTGACATGCGTATTTTTGTCGGTTTATTTTGTAAAGTTAAGGCAAAGTTCCCTTATGGACAAAGTGTCAGCTGGCATTATAGTTATTTTTAACGTATCGTCAGTCACGTAAAAAAAAGACGCCCGATGATATTGTCTTCGGGCGTCGTAGGTGAAAAAGAGGTCTTTTTATTGTTTTTCTTCCATTTTCGGATAGAGGCTTCCTGTTGCGGTCGCCTCATAAAGCACATTCTTGATGGAACAGTTGAAGATGAGCGACATTTTTGTTCCGTTGTTGACAGTCATAGAGAGATTCGAGACTTTGAATGATTCGAAGGGAACGTCGTTGACATACGGGGTTATTTCAGTCGCCTCCAGTTTGTAGCCGTAAGGCAGAAGCTTGATAGGCACGTTTTTCAGAACCATTGTAGTCTGGGGCATCTGTTTGTTGAATTTCACGTTGTTGATTTTGATGTCGGCGGTTTTCGTGTCGTTCATCTTGATTTCGTAGGTGGCGGCAGTGGTCACATAAGGTTCTGCGTCGCCCCGGGTAATTGTTTCACAGTTGGGGAAGAAGGGGTTCTTCGAGCAAGTGAACACGGTGTATTGTCCGTTGAGTTCGTAGCCGGTTTCGATTACGATGATTTCTTTCGTTGTGCCTTGCTGGTCCTGCAGGAAATAGGACATGATGTTTCCCTTCATGTTTTTGATGACATAGTCTTTCGGATTGCCAACGGAAACTGAAGACGGATTTGCCATTTCGATATTAAACGTGTAGCCTACTTTTGCTTCAAATTTCAGTTTGATTCCATCGAACTTCATCGTTACAGGTTCTCCTTCCGGAGTATGGGCGCTGTTGATTTGCAAGTCGAGGGTCAGATTGGTGAAATCGATTGTCATCAGATAACTTGCCGCCTTCAGGTAGTTTTCGCCGGAGGCTGTGTTGCTGACGTGGTTGTAGCCGGCATAGGCCAGGGTGGTCTTCATTTCAGGCTGACTGCCGTTGTCGAGGCAAGACGTTGTGGTCGTCAGGAGTAACGAGAGCAGTGTTAGTAAGAAAAATTTTTTCATCATATTTCTATTAAAATTTTTAAATGGTTAGTCTTAAAGTTGCTCCAAACTGAGCCGGTTTCCCTTTTTGGGTAAACCGATGCTGAATGGATACGAAATAAAAGGTGTCGTAGTCGGTCGATGTGATGTTTTTCGACCATACATCTATGGAGAACTTGTTGAAACTCAGTTTCACACTGGCATCGAGTTTTGCGTAGAAGTTTTGCGCATACTCGTTGGCTTCGTCCCAATAGACTTTTCCAACTCCACTCATTGTCATGCCGACGGAAATGTAGCGCAACACTTTCCTGTCGAGCTTAAAGGCGTAGTTGGCGGATGCAAAGATAGTGTTTTGCGGGGCATAAGGGATGAATTTCCCGGAATAATTCACTTTCCCATTGTTGAATTCCCTGAATTTTGCATTTGTATAGCCGTATCCTGCGCTGAATGTCAGTCGGTCGATGGGTGTGTATGTGGCTGACAGCTCGATGCCGCAGCTTCTTGTCCGGCCTGCGTTCGTCATAATACGGCCTGTAACGTCTCCGTCGGGAAAGACGGTCAGCTGCTGGTCGCGGCAGTCGATGTAGAAAACGGCAAAATCAGCCTTTATGCGGTCGTCGGACGAGGCGAAGTGCCCTCCCAGTTCGTAGTTCCAAGTCTTTTCCGGCTTGTAGCCCACAATCTTATCGACGTCATAGCGTTTTCCGATGCCCATCTGTGCCATCAGTTCTTGCTGGAGTACGTCGGAGAACATTTGCGTATTGAACCCGCCAGCTTTGTATCCTTTTGATGCAGACAGGTAGAAAGATGCCGGGAAGGCAGACGGAAGACGACAGACAGCTGAAATTTTCGGAAGCAGCTGGGTGAACGAACGCCGCAGGCTTCCGGACCTGCGAATCTCAACTTTGCGGTCGGAATAGACAGACGGGTCTTTTCCCTCTTCGTGGTGGTAGACCGTGTAGCCGGTGGAGCAGTCGCTTTGAAAATCAAGTTTGGTCGATTCGTGGTCGAGGCGCAAGGCCGCTGTCAGTGTGACCGGTCCGTTTTCCCAACGGGCTTCTCCATAAACGGATATTCCATAGGAAGGCATTTTAAATTCTGATCCGAGCAGAAAGCTGTTGGAATTCCAGCCAATCGGATAGGAGGGGTTCATTTCGTTCCACTTTGAAATAATCAGTTCTTTGATGCCCGTGGGCTTGAAGCAGACAGGAGCGTCTGTCTGCATATTGCGGTAGAATCCGAATGCGCCGCCCAGCCATGCAAGTTTCCCTTTGGCAGCTTTCCCCTTGACAATGAGGTCCTGTGTTACGGCGTGTTCGCGATTTTTCTGAGTC
>USOC01000078.1 GCA_900556245.1 uncultured Prevotellaceae bacterium | reverse complement strand
GCAAAAGCATCAAATTTATTTGAATCACTCAGCCCAACCACATCCTGTCTTATTCAAAAAATCAAGAAATTTTTCATTTATTCCGTTCCAACAGTGCTTCTATCTAAGCTATTTTCATTAATTTTGCGATGGATTAAACCAATTCCTCAATATCTATTTCTTATATTCTTATATATGATAAATTTTTTCAAAAATGCGTCAGAATCGATTATAGTTTTAGAGTCTGACCACCAATTAGAAAGGGCTGAAATTGAAAAACTCCAATGGCTTTTCAACGGTGCTGAGCCGATGAACGTTGACTCAATCGACGGAAAATTCATCGGACCAAGAAAGGAAATGATTACCCCCTGGAGCACAAACGCTGTCGAAATCACTCAAAATATGGGACTGACAGGAATCGCTCGCATTGAAGAATTTTTCCCCACAAAAGCAAAACAACCCGCTTTCGACAAAATGTTGCAACGCCTCTACGACGGAATCAACGGCGACATTTTTGAAATCAACAAACAAACGGATGAAATTGTCCACATCTCCGATATCGAAGCCTACAACCTTCAAGAAGGATTGGCGCTCAACCCGGAAGAAATTGACTATCTGAAATCTCTTGCAGAAAGACTTGGCCGTCCGCTTACCGACAGCGAAGTTTTTGGCTTCTCTCAAGTCAACTCCGAACACTGCCGTCATAAAATCTTCAACGGCACGTTTATCATTGACGGCGTAGAAAAAGAATCTTCTCTGTTCAAACTCATTAAAAAGACATCTCAGACCAACCCTAACAAGCTGGTATCTGCCTATAAAGACAACGTGGCTTTCGTAGAAGGCCCCGTTATCGAGCAATTTGCTCCGAAAAACCCGCAAGGTCCGGACTTTTTTGAGGTAAAAGACGTAGAAACCGTCATCTCCCTGAAAGCAGAAACCCACAATTTCCCCACTACCGTGGAACCGTTTAACGGTGCCGCAACCGGAACTGGAGGCGAAATCCGCGACCGTCTCGGAGGAGGCAAGGCAAGTCTGCCCATCGCTGGTACGGCTGTCTATATGACGTCTTATCCACGAACCGAGCCCGACCGTAACTGGGAAACATCGTCGATAGCTCCGCGAAAATGGCTCTATCAGACACCGGAAGAAATTCTCATCAAAGCCTCTAACGGCGCATCTGACTTCGGAAACAAATTCGGGCAACCGCTTATCTGCGGTTCGGTACTTACTTTCGAACACAAAGAAGGCGGCGAAGAATTTGCCTACGACAAGGTTATCATGCTCGCAGGAGGCGTAGGATTTGCCGCAAAGCGTGATGCGCTCAAGGGCGAGCCCACTCCGGGAGAAAGCGTTATACTGATGGGTGGCGACAACTACCGCATCGGCATGGGTGGCGGTGCCGTGTCTTCTGTGAACACCGGACAATATGCCAACGCCATCGAATTGAATGCCGTGCAACGCGCCAACCCGGAAATGCAGAAACGCGTTTCCAACGTTATCCGCGCTCTCGCTGAATCTGACGACAACCCGATTGTTTCCATCCACGACCACGGTGCCGGCGGACACCTCAACGCTCTTTCAGAATTGGTTGAAGCCACAGGCGGCAAAATCGAAATCGACGCGCTTCCCGTGGGCGACCCGACCCTTTCTTCGAAAGAAATCATCGGCAACGAATCACAGGAGCGCATGGGGATGGTCATCGAAAAGAAAGATATCGAGCGCGTCCGAGCGATTGCCGACCGAGAAAGAGCCCCATTCTACGTCATTGGAGAAACGACCGACGACCACCGCTTCGTTTTTGAGCAGAAGGACGGTGTTTGTCCGATTGACTTGGCTATGACTGACATGTTCGGCAGCTCACCGAAAACATTCATGGTAGACTCGACCGTCAACCGCTCGCTAAGCAACGTAAAATACAAGAAAACCAATCTCAACGAATATATTGAAAACGTTCTTCAACTGGAAGCCGTAGCATGTAAGGATTGGCTTACAAACAAAGTAGACCGTTCAGTGACGGGCAAAATCGCACGCCAGCAATGCCAGGGCGAAATCCAGCTGCCACTGAGCGACTGCGGTGTAGTAGCACTTGACTACACCGGCACCAAAGGTATCGCCACCTCTATCGGCCATGCTCCGCAAATCGCCCTTGCAGATGCCGCTCAAGGCTCTGTAGCGTCGATTGCGGAAGCACTCACCAACATCGTTGGTGCTCCCCTCGCTGAAGGACGGAAGAGCATATCCCTGAGCGCAAACTGGATGTGGCCCTGCCGCAATGAAGGCGAAGATGCCGCACTCTACCGTGCTGTACAGGCCTGCAGCGACTTTGCTTGCAGCCTCGGCATCAACATTCCTACAGGAAAAGACAGTCTTTCAATGACTCAAAAATACGGCAAAAAGAAAGTGATGGCTCCGGGCACGGTGATTATCTCCGCGGCAGGTGAAGTTTCCGATATCCGTCGCGTTGTTTCTCCTGTCGTGCAAAACAAGAAAAAGACCTCAATGCTCTACGTCGACTTCAGCAATTCGCCTCTGGCTCTTGGAGGTTCGGCTTTCGCACAAAGCCTCAGCAAAGTAGGTCTCGACGTTCCGGAAATTGAATCTCCTGAATATTTTGCCAAAGCGTTCGACACGACACAACAGCTTGTTGCAGCAGGCGACATTCTCGCCATGCACGACATCTCTGCCGGCGGCCTGGTGACAACCTTGCTCGAAATGACTTTCGCCAACCGAAACGGTGGTCTCTATGTCAACCTCGACCAATTCGACGAAAAAGACATTGTCAAAGTGCTGTTTGCGGAAAACAGTGCTGTTGTCATGCAAGTGGACGACAAGAAAAAACAGTCAGTTCTGGAGGCATACGCTCAGGCCGGTGTCCGCGCATTTGCAATCGGAACCGTTTGCGACGAGCGCACGATGCTCATCGACAACCACGGCGAAGAATACCTGCTGTTCATCGACCATCTGCGCGACTTATGGTTCAAGACGTCCTATCTGCTCGACCGCACCCAGAGTGGCGCCACCTGTGCGAAAAACCGTTTCCTCAACTATAAGCGTCAACCGATTCGCTACACATTCCCGAAAGGATTCGAAGGCACGCTTGCTTCCTATGGTCTGGCTGGCAGCCGTCGCCCGGCATCGGGCATCAAAGCTGCCATTATCCGCGAAAAGGGCGTGAACGGCGACCGCGAAATGGCATATTCGCTCTACCTTGCCGGCTTTGACGTAAAAGACGTGCACATGACCGACCTTATCTCCGGACGCGAGACGCTGGAAGACGTCAATATGATTGTGTTCTGCGGAGGATTCTCCAACTCGGACGTGCTCGGCTCTGCCAAAGGATGGGCAGGCGGATTCCTTTGGAACGAGAAAGCCAACAATGCGCTAAAGGCATTCTATAGCCGCCCTGACACTCTGAGCCTTGGCATCTGCAACGGTTGCCAGCTGATGATAGAGCTCAACCTCATCAATCCGGAGCACAGACAGAAAGCTACAATGGAGCACAACAACTCGCACAAGTTCGAATCACAATTCCTTGGCTTGACAATTCCTGAAAACAATTCCGTCATGTTCAAATCGCTTTCCGGATCCAAACTCGGAATATGGGTGGCTCACGGAGAAGGCAAGTTCAATCTCCCGGAAGGAATCGAAAACTATAACGTGGTGGCTCGCTATGCCTACAGTTCCTACCCGGCAAACCCGAACGGCTCGCCGAAAGCGATTGCAGGTCTCTGCTCTGCCGACGGACGCCACTTGGCTATGATGCCTCATCTCGAACGCGCAATTTTCCCGTGGCAATGCGGATTCTATCCGGAAAACCGCCGTCTCTCCGATGAAGTGACTCCTTGGATTGAGGCTTTCGTGAACGCCCGCAAATGGATTGAAGAAAACAAACGCTGACATTCTTTTTTTCCATCATAAAAGATTCAGGAGGCAACACTCATTGCCTCCTGCTCTTTTTATATCATGGACGAATCCTGACAAAGCTGCTCTCGCCGAAAGACATAGCACTTATCGGCAAATATCCGCCTTTTCAGCCTTTTCCCCTTTCGCTAAATCAGCCGCGCCAAACAGCAACATACCACATGCCACACAAAAAGCACCTGTCAAAATTTTCCATACCTATATTTTTTTGAGAATTCTCAAAGCCTGCCAATTCGCCTCATCCGGAGATAAAGCTATGGCAATGCGCGACATTTTTTACGATTTATTTTGCATTCATTTTTTGTTTCGCTATCTTCGTATCAATGATTTTTAAAAATAGACATTAGTTAACCGACAAACACATTTTGGACTATGGCAAACCTATTGGATGAAGTTACAGGACCAACTAACGACAACGGCCGTGACATACACGTAATCGATCGCCAACTTCCGGTTGAAATTTCTTTTGGCTCCACCCTTTTTGAAATAGCCTTATGGGTAACAATCCCATTGCTCGTATTGGCATACGTGGCACTTGCCGGAGAGACCCTCGCAAACCCGCTCCTCGTGACCGCCGTGGGATGCGTCGCAGGAATGCTGCCTGGCTTGATTTTCATTTTCATGAAAATCTCGGCACGCAACTATTTCCAGCAGCTCGAACAACGCATTCAGGCAGAAGCTTCAAATATCGACAACTACCTCGAACAACTGGTGCAAATTCTACAAAACGTTGTGGGCATCGTCGACCGTGCCATCGAACTTGACAAAGATGTAATGAAGACCGTCGCCGCATTACGCGGTGGAAACGTGAACGCTACCAACCGAAACAAAGTGGACAGCCAGGTAAACATTGCATTTGCCCGCCTTTTTCCGCAAGTGGAAGCCTACCCAGAACTAAAGGCACACAACGCCCTTGCCGACGCCATGCAGCAGAACAGCTACCTGCAGCGCGAAATAACAGCGGCCCGCACGGTCTACAACAACCGAGTGACCCAATGGAATACAGACATCTTCGCATGACCCACAAAAATGATTGTAGCCGCCCGACAAGGCTACACGACACGCATCCCCTTCACCGCACCTGCTGAAGTACGAGAATTGGCACGAACGAAGTTTTTCTAACCCGGGAACATGCTGAAGGATGTCTACGATCCGCTGACGGAATACGTCGAGGTTTTCCGCGAACGATTTAAAGACGTAGCAAAAGCCACCTTTGCCGAGTTGGCACAAGTGGCCCATATAGATGTGGAAGCCAACCGCACTACCTGCAGCCAGATTTACGACAACGAAGACGCTATCGAATCTTTCGATTCGCAAATCAAGCGACAGACAATTCTATGCGTCTTCCTGTGGGTTGCCGTTGCTGCCGGCATAGTTGCCTGCTTTATGCTCTATCCGACACTCTCCGCGGACTCCTTCTTAGCCATCATTGGCGGAATGCTTTTCGCATTTTTTGCTATAATCCTGAAAATCCACCCGACGCTCTCTACCTTAAAAGAGGAGCGCGGCTATCTGACCGACTCCACCGAAGAACTGAGAACCGAAGCGTGGAAACAAATGGAACCGCTCAACCGATTATATGATTGGGACCTGCTCACGCGAATGATGACCAAGACCGTACCCCGATTGGAGTTCGATCCATACTTCACAACGCAAAGGCTGGCCGATTTGAAAAACACATATGGCTGGAATGACGCTTTCAATGCTGAACGCTCCGTTATTTATTCCCATTCCGGACTCATCAACGGAAACCCGTTTGTCATTTGCCGAACCAAAAAGATGGAATGGGGAAGCAAGACCTACTATGGCTCAAAAACAATCTACTGGACAACAATCGAGCGCGACTCGAACGGCAAATCACGAACAGTAAGCCACAGTCAGACACTGACCGCAAGCATCACAGCCCCCTATCCGGAATACTACGAAAAGACACGGCTGATATATGGTAATACGGCCGCTCCCGACCTGACATTCTATCGTGAAAAGAGCGGTCTCGCTGGTAAAGAAAAATCCCTGTCATTCAGATGGAAGAAACAAGCACTCCGCAGAAAATCACGCAACCTGAGCGACGAAGACTTTGCCATGATGACCAATGAAGAATTTGAAGTGG
>USOC01000077.1 GCA_900556245.1 uncultured Prevotellaceae bacterium | reverse complement strand
TCCGTCGACCGAGGACGACGGCTATGGTGGAAACCATGCGATGCTGGTCGGAATCTCTCCGCGGCAGGAGGGGGACGCCCCCTACGAGGAAATGCCCGTCTGCACCGGATTCACCTGTCGCGCCTGCGGGGTCAACTATTGCTATCTCAATGCGGAAGGCATGACAACCAACACCTACGGTCCGATGGAATATTACTACGGCTTCTGCCTTGTCGCCGGCGGGAAGATAAAATACCGGCAAGAAGAGCCACTCAGCTCAAAGCCATGTTTCCCGGGGTATGGTTCGCCCAGCACTGCCCTGTTCAAAGGCGATGTAGCTGACGGTGACTATGAACTGCGCATGATGTGGCGGAAAAGCACCGGCGAATCCTGGAGGCTGATGCCGATGAACGAGGAGGGGGTGACAAAAGTCAGATACAAGGACGGCAAAGCCACTTATACATACCCCCTAAAAAGCCACGCTGAAAGCATCGACCTGCTCGGAATCGAACCGGCTTCTGACCTGATTGGCAAGACCGATATGTGGCTGCGCCTGACAGCGCGCCGGAACGTCGACGGTATCTACTATTGGGGAGGCGACAATAGATTCCAATTCAGCGTTAACTTTGTCAGCGTCGATGACGGCAAGGTCTACGAAGGCCGCACACTATATTTCAATTCTCCTTACGCCGACGTCATCGAGACAAAAACCTTCTCCATGACTCCGACAAATCCCGACAACGGCTTCCGTATGCCGGCCGGCACCTACAAGGTGGTTCCTTCGGAAGGCGTCACTTGCGCCAAAGATCTGTTCATCACGCTGAAACCGGAGGTGGACTATCCGATTCTGACAGCCTCCCAGACGGCGAGAACGCGCACGTCCGGCACGATATGGATAGGACAATATGAACGGATCCGGATGTATTCGGAAGTGTGGGTTGCCAACAACAGGGACGGGAAAGTGAGCGCCAATCTCTACGCCTGTCCGACCGACGGCGGCAGGGAAGTATTTCTGGCGACGGTGCGCGACGTGCAGCTGGTGTTCAAACCGAATGCGCCCACCGGAGCTTCTATCGACTGGAATCAGGACTTCAACTACTATCCGCTCGAAGGCGGCTACGTCTTCAAGGTGCGGCAGCTGACGTCCGACGGCGAGCGCGAGATGCTCAATCCGTTTGTCTGGGAATATGAATATAAAATCATACCCAATGCCGAAATGCCGAAAATCGTGATGGTGACCGAAACGGCAAGGATGTCGCCGCTCTATGTGGCGGGACAGCCCCAGACGGTTGAAGTGGCTCTGCGCAACGAGTCGCAGACGAATCTCTCCGGAACGGTCTTTGCCACATTCATCGAGCGTTCCAAAGGCATTTCGTTTGAAGCAGTCAGCCGGGAAGTATCGTTGCCCGCCGGCGGACAGGCATCGGCCGTGTTCGACGTGCAATTCCCCGAATCCGGCAACTACGATGTCTATTTCCGCTGCTTCGACTCTCGGGCCATGGTGCTTGACACGGACGGCGGACAGGCCGTCAAGTCGCTTGCCGTCGGCGAATCCGGCATCGGCGGGCCGTCAGCTGCCACATTGCGGCTCTATCCGAACCCGGCGGCCGACGAAGCTGCGGTCGACGGACTTGCGGACGGCGACCGGGTGGTGGTGTGGTCGCTTGAAGGCGTAAAAGTGGCGGAAGCGGTGGCAGTCGGCACGCGTGCGACACTCGACCTGCGCGCTCTGCCCGCCGGAGTCTATCTGGTGCATGCCTCCGGAAAGGTCCTCAAGTTAGTGAAGCGATAAGAAAAACCTATAAGAATTCAAGAATAGCGGTGTCCGGAACTTCAGACACCGCTATTTGTATATAGGCGAATTAGAAACGGGATAAGAGCGTGGGACTTGAAAAAAGGCAGGCATTAGGATCGATAGCGGTGTGAACAATGACAAACGAATAAATATATAAAATTTCACGTTATGCTTGAAATTTAAAGGCTTATTTGAGATTGGATGAAAATACTATATTCTGACTGTAGGCTAAATATAATTTATGAATAAATTTGCAGTGTGCATAAAAATACATTGTATTTGCATCGTGTGATGAATATGGTTTTCTAGATTTCATTGATTTACGCATACAAAGACAGTTTTTTTCAATAGGATGAAAAATTTTGAAAAAATACCTGTGGCAAAAATGTACGAAGAAGCTATTGACCGATTAAATCCTCCTTTAATAATCCGCTATGGCGATAGAATGCCCAATGAGCATGATGATATTAGTGTTTATTTTGAGAATGCCAATCTGAAAAATTTACGCAATGGGCGGAAACGGAAGTAGAGGCAAGGGATTGTTGGATTCTGAATTGGGGAGAAATTGGAAAACAGCGGCAACTATTGGAGAAATACAGGTCGTTCAATTTAAAGATCCTTCGAGATTCAACAAACTACCCGAAGAAAGTCGTACATCAAACCGCATATACACGATTTTTGAAAAAGACGGTTCTGATGTTAAAGCTATTGCCAAATATGATGGCGATGGTAAAAAGGTTTGGGAAATACACACAACCGACCATAAAGGGTTGGGTGTACATTTTCATTTATGGAAAGACGGCAAGCCCATTGAGGGAAGTGAGAAATCTCTTGCCGGTTATCCTCCATTATTGGCAATACTTGACAAAGTACGAAACTTAAAATGAATTATATGAGCAGCGGTTTCTATTACATCAGCTATGACTTGTTTGGTTATCCTTTCAATTCGGAGTTCCCTCCAAACTTTGATTTATATGGAGACGGTTATGCCGGGTATAAGAATGATGCCTCACAAGTCTTGTTTTACGACTTTGCCGTGCAAATGTATGATGTCAGATTTAAGTATTGTGGTAGTATGTATTACCTGATGTACACACCTGAATATGCGGCATTGTGTGATGAGAAATTCACCAATGAAATTGAGTTTTTCGAAACGCCAAACGACTTGATAAAAAATTTGGAGATAGGAGGCAGAAAACTTCTTGATATCATTGATGAAATCGAAGATATAGAATCTGTTTGATTCCTCCAGACTTGAGTTTGCGGGCGATGGCTGCGGAAAATGCCCCTGTCATACGGTCCTAACCCCCTCGGCGCAAGCGCCACTCCCCCTATTGACTCCGTCTCCGACTCCGTGAGCAGGGGGAGACAAACATTTGGCCTGATTTTTTCCCGAAGTATCGTCGGGGCAGTCAGCGCTTGATTTTGTCGGCATTGCGCATGACAAAGTCCTTCCAAGACTTGTAGGTCGATGCTGTCTGCGGTCGCGAGGATTCATAGAAATGGCACAAGGCAACACCTAATGCGTCGGTCGCATCGAGATGCGGATCGATTGACTCCTTCGGAATATTCAAAATGCGTCGCAACATTTCCGCCACTTGCTCTTTCGATGCCATTCCGTTGCCTGTGATGGACTGTTTGACTTTCAACGGCGCATACTCTGCAATCGGGATGTCGCGCATCAAAGCTGCGGCCATTGCGACACCTTGCGCCCTTCCCAGCTTCAGCATCGACTGCACGTTTTTTCCATAGAACGGAGCTTCAAGAGCCATTTCATCGGGCAAATACTGGTCGATGAGCGATGTGACGCGCTCTGCAATACGACGCAGACGCATGTATCGGTCGTCGAATTTGCTGAGCATGATGACCCCCATGGCAATGAGCGAAGGTTTTTTATCTTTAATGCCCAAAATGCCATACCCCATTACGTTTGTTCCGGGGTCGATGCCAATAATAATTCGGTCCCATTCCATGCGCTATAATTCCATCTCCTGCAACAAAGTGGAAAAACCAACAGCCTGACGGCCAAATTTTTGCGACATTTCGACAATCAGATCATCGCCGATTTCAGAATACCACGCCTGGAGCGTATCTATATCAACAACGCGAAACTGGAGCGAATAGTTGTTTCCGTCACTTTCTTCAGCGTTTAACACCAAAGTGAGCCGCGGTTCCGCCAAGCGTCCGTCGGCAACGGCACGTGGAACAAACTGCCCTCGCAACCATACCAAAAATTGTTCGGCAATATCGCCATGAGCGTGAAAAGTAGTGTTATAAACAATCATATGACCAATGTGATTTACAAGTTAAATGACGCCACGATTCCGAAGTGAGAACCATCGGATACAGGCGCAATCGACAGATTGTGCTTTTTTGCAAAAGGACGAGTGAAAATATACGAACTGCCCGCTCCGATAGCTGCACCGGCTACGACATCCCACCAGTCGTGTTTCTTGGCAAACGTTCTGCTCCAACCCACATAGGTGGCAAGAACGTAGGCAGGCGCTCCCCACTTCCAGCCATAGCGCCGCTGCACAAACGCCGCATTGGCAAACATAATAGAAGTGTGGGCTGATGGAAACGAATGGAAATCACTATGGTCAGGACGCTCTTTTTTCACCGTGTATTTCAACAAATAGGTTGCGCCTAATGTTGTTGCCGCTGAAAAAGCCGCCTGCTTCAGTCCGGTCCAATCCTTTTCAACAAGTACGGCGGTCAGCGTCGCCAACGGCATTGCGACAAGCAATGCGTCACCGGAATACTTCACTGCCTTACGACGGTTGGAAAGTTCCTGTGCGGACAATCCGACAGTCATCGACAAAGCGAGCAGTGCAGCTATCAGTCTTTTCATATTACAACAAATTTAAAATTTTGGGAAGAAATACAATCAAGCCTACTGCCACAGCCGCCAGCGCCAGCAACAACACCGCTCCGGCAGCCAAATCCTTGGCATGCTTCACAGCCTCGTCGTAGCCCGGCGAAACACGGTCGGCAAGCGCCTCCACAGCCGAATTCATAGCCTCTGCGGCGAGAACGCTCCCAATGCAAATGGCAATAGCCACCCATTCCCACAGAGCCAAGCCAAAGCAAAGACCTGCCACAATCACCGCTACTGCAACGCAACAATGAATCCAGGCATTGTGTTCCCTGCTCAGGAGCCGTCCGATTCCGGAAAAAGCATAGGTGAAACTTTTCGCCCGCTTCTTCCAACTGAATTTTTGTTCGTTCATAACTGCAAACTTAACCAATTTTCTCCGAACCTCCTCAATTGTCCGGCTGAATTATCCGACAGGCAAACCGCGCAGAAAAGAAAGGTCGTCGATTTCCGCAGCCAATGTGCGGGCTACAGCCTTGACTACAGCTGCCGGCAAACGATGAAATTCCGTCGTATCATTGACAACCAGCCGACAATCGCATGCAACCTCTGCCGTTTCTCCGGCAGAAAGCTCATCGAGAGAGCCGGCAAGACGAGAGAGCGCTTCAAGAGGGCAGACTCCCTCACTGCTTTCCTCCGTATCGCCATTGCGCACAAAGTAATAGACTTTTCCGCGGGCGGAGCCTCGCTCCACGCGAGTCCGCACGTAAAATTCATCATTCAGCCGGAAATCAAAGGCAAGCGATTCGAGAACGCCTCCGGCTTGCGACATTATGCTATCTTTCATTATTTATATTTTTAATTTTAAATCTTATCCAAGGAAAAACCGTTTCCTGTATAGCGGTTTCCCACACCGATTCCGAACAAAGCGAAATCAAAAATCGCAGGGTCATCGGGGCGAAGCGAGCGCAGAACCCCGGTGAGTTGTTCGACAGCCCGGCGATCGTTGCTGCGCCGGTCCAACAGACCGAGTTGCCGTGCCGTGTTGCCGACATGCACATCCAAGGGTATATACAACTGCGAGGGACGGATGCTCTTCCACACGCCAAGGTCGACAATTCCATCGTTTCTGACAAGCCAACGCAATGCCATATTCAGTCGTTTCAACGCTGTCTTTGCAAAATCCGACGGCAGGCAACGGCTGTTTGTCTTTCCTTCGTTTGCCGTGGCAAACTCTCTCACAAGTGCGGCGGCAAGCGCCCATGCCGGAGCGTTGCTTTCACTGACCATCTCCGCTACGGCAAAAGCATCAATTGAGCCATGACGGGAATAGATGCGCGCCAATCCCCTCAGCATGTAGGCAAAATCGTCGGAAAAGAACGTACGGTGAATGTTCATTCTTGCAGGCAATTCCTCAAAGCCGCCATCACGGACATAACAGTACGGCTGAA
>USOC01000076.1 GCA_900556245.1 uncultured Prevotellaceae bacterium | reverse complement strand
CATGCCCGTGCCCAGCGAAAAGGCGATGCGCGCGCCTCTCACTTCATTGTCGTAGAGGGCGGGGCGGACAAACGACCAGAGCTGGTAGAGCAGCACCGGAAACGCGAACACCAGCGCCATCCAGAACGACGTGCTGATATGGGTGAAAAACTGCGATGCGAGTTTCAGGTTAATCAGGTCGACGTGGAATCCCTCGGTCGAGAATTTTTCGAAACCGGGGAGATGGTCGGTGATGCCGGCGAAGAGCCGGTAGAGCACGAAGTCGCCGTTGCACGGAGCCAGTATGACATGGTCGAACAGCCACGGCATATAGATGAAAAACACAGTCATAAAGACGGCAATCGTGATTGCCATCTTGAACAGCGTCTTCCGCAAATCGTCGAGATGGTCCCAAAACGACTTGTCTTCGGTAAGTTCGGTTCCCTGTTCCGCCATTTTCCGGAGTGACGGTTATTTTTTGTTTTTCTTCAGGTCTTCGTCGATTTCCTGCAGCGGTTTTTCGAGTTCGTCTTTCACGCCTGCCGCGCCTTCCTTGAAGCTGCGTACGCCTTTGCCCAGGCCTTTCATCAGCTCGGGAATTTTCTTGCCTCCGAAAAGCAGCAGCACTACAAGCACGATGAGGACGATTTCCGTTGTCCCGAGAGTTCCAAAAAGCAGCAATATTCCGTTCATATCAGTCGATGTTTTTATGTTATGGGTTCGAGCAGGGCGGCGTCTGTGCCGTCATTCGGCACGGAAGCCGCCCTTATGCGTCTGCAAATATAATAAAAGTCGGTGCAAATATGCCAAGCTTGCCTGATATATTTGCACCCTATGTATCCTATGCCGTCAAAAAGCCTTGAAGTTTTTGCAAGCGGCTAAGTCTCAAGGCTACTTTTCGCGCATGAACAGGTTGATTGGGGTGCCTGAGAAATGCCATTCTTCGCGGATTTTGTTCTCCAGGTAGCGGCGGTACGGCTCTTTCACCCACTGGGGCAGGTTGCAGAAGAACACGAATGTCGGGATGCGCTGCTCTTTCAGCATTGTGACATACTTGATTTTGATGTACTTGCCTTTGTTGGAGGGAGGCGGGTAGGCGGCAATCACTTCCTGCATGAAATTGTTGAGCTGCGAGGTCGGAATGATTCGGTTGCGGTTCTGGTAGACTTCCACCGCCGTTTCCAGCACTTTGTAGATGCGTTGCTTTGTCAGCGCCGATGTGAAGATGATGGGGAAATCGGTGAACGGGGCAAACCGTTCGCGGATGGCCGTCTCGAAGTGCTTGATTGCGCTTTGGCTCTTGTCTTCGACGAGGTCCCATTTGTTGACGCATACGACGAGTCCCTTCTTGTTTTTCTGAATCAGCGAGAAGATATTGACGTCCTGCGCTTCGATGCCGCGCGTCGCGTCGATCATCAGTACGCAGACATCGCTGTTCTCAATCGAACGGATGGAGCGGATGACCGAGTAATACTCGATGTCTTCGTTCACTTTTGTCTTTTTGCGGATGCCTGCCGTGTCGACCAGGTAGAAATCGAAACCGAACTTGCTGTAGCGCGTGTAGATGCTGTCGCGTGTAGTGCCGGCGATGTTGGTGACGATGTTGCGGTCTTCTCCGATGAAGGCGTTGACAATCGATGATTTTCCGGCGTTCGGACGGCCGACGATCGCAAAGCGGGGCAGCACTTCTTCCGGCTCATCGTCCTGGTCCTTCGGCGGGAATCGCTTCATGATTTCGTCGAGCAAGTCGCCAGTGCCCAGACCGTTGGCGGCCGAAACGCAGAACGGGTCGCCGAGTCCGAACGAATAGAATTCGGCGGCGTTGTAGCGCCATTCGTTGCCGTCCGACTTGTTTGCCACGAGAATCACCGGCTTTTTCGAACGGCGCAGGATTCCCGCCACCATGTCGTCGAGGTCGGTCACGCCGTTGGTCACGTCCACTACGAAGAGGATTTCGTCAGCTTCTTCGATGGCTATGGCCACCTGCTTGTTGATTTCCCCTTCGAAAATATCTTCCGAATTAACGACCCATCCTCCGGTGTCGACAATCGAAAACTCTTGTCCGCACCATTCCACTTTGCCGTACTGGCGGTCGCGTGTTGTGCCCGACGTGTCGTCGACAATGGCTGTGCGCGTCTGAGTCAGCCGGTTGAAAAGTGTGGACTTCCCGACATTGGGGCGTCCTACAATTGCTACTAATCTACCCATATCTTATTTGTTCTTTTTTTTTTGATTATCTATTCCAAATATCCGAAGGCGCGGAGCTTGTTTTCCCGGTTGCGCCAGTCCGGCTCGACTTTTACGAATATCTCCAAAAACACTTTCTTGCCGAAGAATGTCTCGATGTCGCGGCGCGCTTCCGTCCCGACGCGTTTCAGTTTCGCCCCGCCGCGGCCGATGACGATGCCTTTCTGGCTGTCGCGCTCGACGTAGACAACGGCCATGATGTGGATTGATTCCGGCTTTTCATCGAACTTCTCGACAATCACTTCCGTGGCATAAGGCACTTCCTTGTCGTACTCCAACAGGATTTTCTCCCGGATGATTTCCGTCACGAAGAACCGGGCGGGCTTGTCGGTCAGGGCGTCTTTTCCGAAGTAGGGGGGAGAGTCGGGGAGCAGGCCGACAATGCGTCGCATCAGGTTCGACACGTTGAAATTTTCTTTTGCCGACATAGGAAACACTTCGGCGTTCGGAAGCAGTTCGCTCCAGCGTGACATGATTCCTTCCAGCTCGCTGTTGCCCTTCAGCAAGTCGATTTTATTGATGACGAGCAGCACCGGAATTTTTTCTTTTGCGACTTTTGCGATGAAGTCGGCGTTTTTTTCCGGACTTTCAACCACGTCGGTCACATAAAGCAGGATGTCGGCGTCTGTCAGCGCTTCTACCGAAAAGTTGAGCATCGATTCCTGGAGCTTGTACTTTGGCTTCAGCACCCCCGGGGTGTCGGAAAAGACAATCTGGTAGTCGTCGGTGTTGACGATGCCGTGGATGCGGTGGCGTGTGGTCTGCGCTTTCGATGTGATAATCGAAATCCGTTCGCCCACAAGTTGGTTCATTAAAGTCGATTTCCCGACATTCGGGTTTCCGACAATGTTTACAAAGCCGGCTTTGTGCATGTCTTTGTCGTTTTTGTTCAAAAAAAATGCGGAATACGGTACCGGAAATAATCCCGTGCCGTGTTCCGCGGTTCTATTAATTTTATTCTTGCTTTTCTCTGCCTGATTCAAATACCCCAGACAATGTACATGGCTCCCCATGTGAAGCCCGCACCGAATGCGGTCAGCACAATCTTGTCGCCTTTCTTCAGCTTGTCTTTGTTCTCGTCGAGACACAGGGGGATAGACGCCGCGCTCGTATTGCCACGATACTGGATGTTCACAAGCACTCGTTCGTCAGGGATGCCGATGCGGCTTCCGACAGCTTCGATGATGCGGAGGTTTGCCTGATGTGGCACAAACCAATTGACATCTTCTACCGACAGGTTGTTCCGTTTCATCACATCCTGCGAGGAAGTCAGCATATCGGTCACTGCGTGCTTATAGACGGCACGGCCTTCCTGATAGACGAAATGTTCGCGAGCGTCAACGGTTGCATGCGACGCCGGGTAGGCTGAACCGCCAGCTTTCATTACCAGGTGGGTCAGTCCTTCACCATCGACATGATAGATGCCGTCGATGATGCCGATGCCTTCTTCATCAGTCGGCTCGACCAGCACAGCTGCGGCTGCGTCTCCGAACAACGGGCATGTAGTGCGGTCTTCGTAGTTGGTCATGCTCGACATCATTTCGGCAGCCACCACGATGACTTTTTTATAAAGACCGCTTTTGATGTAGGCGTTAGCAGTCTGAAGAGCAACGATGAAGCCTGCACAAGCTGCCTGGATATCAAAACCGTAGCAATTTGTCAGACCGCTCTTGTGAGCGATAATCGATGCTGTCGACGGAAAGCGGTAGTCGGGATTCGACGTAGCGCAGATAATCAAATCCACTTCGTCATTTTTCGTTCCCGTGCTTTCAAGCAGACGGCTTACTGCGATGGCACCCATATGCGATGAGCCCAATCCTTCGCCTTTCAAGATTCGGCGTTCTTTGATTCCGACACGCGTGGTAATCCACTCATCGTTCGTGTCGACCATTTTCGACAAGTCGTCGTTCGTCAGGATGTCATCCGGAACGTACGACGCTATTCCCGTTATTTTTGCATTCAACATTGACCTTCTATTCTCCGTTAAACAAATTTGTCCTAAATGCACCATTTAGGACAATGTTTTCTGTTTGTCAGTTCCTATTACAGAGCGGCTTCTTTTTCGATAGCCACTTTTCCTCTATAATAGCCACATTCTCCACATACAGTGTGGTATACGTGCCATGCACCACAGTTCGGGCAAAGTGCCAGTGTGGGGGCTACAGCCTTGTCATGAGTTCTTCTCTTCGCTGTTCTTGTCTTCGATTGTTTTCGTTTTGGATGTGCCATTTTTCTTATCTATTTATTTATCGTTATCTAATATGTTCCTCAATGCGTCCCATCGGGAATCGGTTGTTTCTGTTTCTTCGCTTCCACTGTGCTCCTGAAGGCGTTCAATCATTTCGGCGTTGCATTCGCCGTCAGGGTGAACGTGTTTGAGCGGGATGGTCAAGGCGATTGTGTCGTAGATGATGTGCGACAAGTCGAAACTTCTTTCGCCTTCCGGGATGATGATTTCTTCGTCGTTGTCTTCGTTGTATTCTTCACCGTATCGCACGACAGTGTGGTATTCGGTGGAGATTTCCTGACGCAAATCGTCCAGACAACGGTCGCATCCGACAATGATATGGCCTTCCATGACAAATGTCAAATCGAACGCCTCGTTCTTCCTGACAACAGTCAAAGCCACCGACACCTCGCCGGAGCGGATGTCGGCACTCTCCATTTGTCGGAAAAATTCATTGCCGACAATATAGTTAAACTGCTGAACGCCAACAGGCATATTCCTCAGTTCTAAAGTGCAGGATGCTAATTCACTCATTTTACGTCCCGTTAAAACGGCACAAAGATAGAAACAATTTGTGGAAAAATCAATCTTGCAGCGCTCTTATATGAAAAATCGCGCTTTTTACCCCACTGTTTAATGGTGCTTGGAATGAGGCCGGGTCGCTTTTCCGGAATGTGTTCCATCTTTTTCGCCGCTAAAAATGTGCCGTTTTTCGGCAGTTTCAGGCTGATTATTTGCAAATTTCCCGGAAAATGACGAATATTGCAGTTAATTATGGAAAGTACAAGACAAGCAAAAATCGCAAGACTGCTGCAAAAGGAACTCAGCGAACTGTTCCGCCGTCAGACTGCAGCCATGGGCAGAGTCCTCGTTTCGGTCAGTGCCGTGCGTGTGTCTCCCGACTTGAGCGTGGCCCGCGCTTATCTCAGCATCTTCCCGTCGGAAAAGGCCGGCAAGATTCTGGAAAATATCAACAACAGTGCCAAGACGATTCGTTTCGAATTGGCCAAAATCCTTCGCTATCAGTTGAGAAAGACACCCGAATTGTCTTTCTTCATCGACGATTCTCTCGACTATATCGAGCATATCGACAATCTTTTGAAGCAAGATTCCTCGCGTCACGCAGAGGAGGAATAACCTTGCGTTTTCCCGGAGGATGATGCCTTTTTCCCTGCGCATAGCTCTCAGATACCTTGCTTCCAAGAAGTCGCACACGGCAGTCAGCATCATTTCAGTCACGTCGGTTTGCGCTGTGGCTGTGACGGCGTTGGCGATGATTTGCATTTTGTCGGTGTTTAATGGTTTCGAGCAACTGGTCGGCAGCAAATTGTCGAAACTCGAACCGCAGTTGAAAGTTTCTCCTGCAAAAGGTGCGTTTATTGCCGGGGCGGACAGTTTGGCACAGGTGGCGGCCCGCCTTCCGGGGGTGGCAGCGGCTATGCCGACAGTCACGGAAAATGCTTTGGCAATCTATGGAAGCAGGCAGATTCCGGTGGTGTTGAAGGGCGTGCCCGACAGTTACGGGCAGATTACCGAATTGCCCGAAGCGATTAAGGACGACGGGCGTTTCCTTCTTTCCGACGGTCAGAATGATTATGTGATTCTCAGCGTGGGGGCGGCGATTTCGCTCAACGCCTTTCCGGGAAGAGCCG
>USOC01000075.1 GCA_900556245.1 uncultured Prevotellaceae bacterium | reverse complement strand
ATGTGCCACAAATGATGTGGCGTGAACTCGATAACTTTTCCACCAATTCCGTTGCCCTGATTCTGGCCTCTACCACTTATGACGCCAATGACTACATCGAAGATTTCGAAATCTACAAAAACATGGCCGAAAATGAAAAATGATTTCCACGGATATGTCAGTATCGACGAATGCCCGACACTGACTCTCGACAAACACCACCACGAGAACGGAAACTTGTCGGTAGTGGAAAACGGCAATACGTTTCCTTTCCGCGTCAGCCGGGTATTCTACGTCTACGACGTACCGGGAGGCACCGACAGAGGCGGTCATTCCCATCGCCACTGCCACCAATTTATCGTGGCGGCAAGCGGCAGCTTCGACCTGACGATTGACGACGGTCACCGCAAACGCACCGTGACACTCAACCGCTCAAATATCGGACTCCACTTTCCTCCCGGCATTTGGGTGGAACTCAACAACTTCTCCTCCGGTTCGGTCTGCCTGACACTATGTTCCGACACGTTCGACCCCGATGATTATGTCCGCGATTATAACGAATTTACCCGACTGATAGCTTCTGCTGAAAAATGAAAACATATCCTTTTCTCTCCCTGAAGAAAATCAACGAACCCTATGAACCGGAAATAAAAGCGGCACTTAACGACGTTGTCAACTCCGGATGGTATCTGCACGGAAAATACAACCGCCTGCTCGAAGACTCGCTCAAAAGCCTCTGTTCGACCGATTATGCCATTGCCTGCAGCAACGGGCTCGACGCCCTTCGGCTCATCTTCCGCGCCTACATCGAATTAGGCCGATTGCACCCCGGCGACGAAGTCATCGTACAGGCGAACACCTACATTGCCTCTGTTCTCGCAATCACCGACAACGGTCTTTGCCCGATTCTTGTCGAGCCCGATCCGAAAACGCTCAACCTCGATTTTCAAAAAGCGGAAGAAGCCATCACTCCGCGGACAAAAGCCATTATGACTGTACATCTCTACGGAACACCCTGCTGGACAGAAGACACAACGAAAATGGCAAGACGGCACAATCTCATCGTTGTGGAAGACAATGCTCAAGCTATTGGCGCAGAAGCCTGTTGCAACGGATTTCACGACACCTCGGTCACCGGAGGGCTGGGCGACGCCGCCGCTTTCAGCTTCTACCCTACTAAAAACATCGGAGCGGCAGGCGATGCAGGCGCTGTCACCACAAGCGACGAGTCCCTCGCCAAAACCATTCGCACCCTTGCCAACTATGGAGCCGACAAGCGCTATCACAATATCTTCCAAGGCCTCAATTGCCGGATGGACGAGATGCAGGCCGCCGTCCTTTGCGTAAAGCTTGCGCATCTCTCGGAAATCACGGCACAACGCCGGCGGAACGCCGCCGCCTACGACCGGGCGATTGTCCACCCCGCCATTATCAAGCCAAGAATCGACAAGTCTGCACTACAAGTATGGCATCAGTATGAAATCCGCGTCACCGACAACCGTCGTGAAGCCTTCCGACTCTACCTCAAGGAAAATGGCGTAGAGACCGACATCCACTATGCCGTCCCGCCTCACCGACAGCCATGCTATGCACGTCTGCCCCGCAAAGAGCTACCCGTCACCGAGCTTCTCGCCGACGAAATTGTCAGTCTGCCGATTGCTGAATATCTGACTGACAACGATATCCGAGAAATAGCCGGCATCATCAACCGCTTTCCCGGATGAGAATGGCAAAGTCTGAAAAAATCTTTCAAAAAAATAATAAAATATTAGCGATTTAGATTACTTTTGCATCGGAGTTGCAGCCCGGAGAACATCTGAACCAACATTGCGGACCAACCCGAAACAAAGACTTAAAATCGAATGAAATGGAACTGACAAAAGAGAAAATTTGGCACATACTGAAAGACTACAGTATGATAACCCTTGGATTGGTGTTCTACGCTATAGGCTTTTGTGGATTTATCCTGCCTCACAAAGTTGTCATCGGAGGATTTGCAGGTATCGCCTCTCTCGTCTATTTCACGACAGGTCTGCCGGTTGCCTATTCTGTCTATACCCTGAACATCGTGGCACTTGCCTTTGCCTTTAAACTAGTCGGCAAGCAATTTGTCATTAAGACCATTTTCGGAGCCTCATTTCTGAGCTTGTTCCTGTTCATCGCACAAAATCTCTTTGAAGCACACCCCATATTCATAAAAGACGACATATTGCTCAACTGCATCATTGGCGCCGTATTCTGCGGAACGGGAATTGGCTTCACGCTGACGCACAACGGCAGTTCCGGTGGTACGGACATCATTGCCACAATGGTTTCAAAATACCGCCAAGTATCGGTCGGGCGAATGATTCTCTACACCGATATGCTCATCATCTCCTCGTCTTACTTCATCAACCACAGCATCGACCTGATGGTATATGGCTTCGTCGTACTGATATTCCTGTCGTATATGACCGATTTGGTAGTCAACAACACCAAGCAGGCCGTACAATTCTCCGTGTTCTCCAAAAAGTGGAGCGATATAGCCACGGCCGTCAACAGCGAAATGCACCGAGGCTGCACCATCATCGACGGAACAGGATGGTACACAAAGCAAGAGGTGAAAATGCTGCTCATCTTCTGCAGAAAGACGGAAGCGTTGCAAGTGTACCGCATCATCTATTCAATCGACCCGCAGGCGTTTGTCACGCAAGGCAACGTCAATACAATCTATGGCGAAGGCTTCGACGCCAGCAAAATCAAAGCCAAACGCCGGATTTCGTCCGGTGAAGAAAAGAAAAGCGCGGAAAAATAATCCGCGCTTTTTTTGTAAGCTTCCATATCGTCAACGCCGGATTCTCGTACCGGACCCGCTATCGGAAATCCGGTCGGCACGCGTAATCACCACCGACGAAACGCCGCGGCCAACACATGCCATCGCATTGTCGAGCTTCGGAATCATCCCTCCTCCAACGATACCCCGCTCCTTCAAATCTACATAAAGTTCAGGTGTAATGACAGGAATCACGCTGTCCGCATTCTCCGGATCTGCCAGCACCCCCATCATCTCGAAGCAAAACACCAGCGTCACCTCGAAACGCTCCGACATTGCAATAGCGATTTCCGCCGCCATCGTATCGGCATTCGTATTCAACAGATTGCCTCGACCGTCATGAGTCAACGGCGCTACAACCGGGCAATAGCCACAATCCACCAGCGTTGCCACGGCAGCGGCATCCACCCGCACCACATCGCCGACCCACCCATAATCGACAGCACCTGCCGGCCGACGACGACTGCGCACGATGTCCATATCAGCCCCTGTCAGACCGACGGCGTTCAGCCCTTCAGCCTGCAACATGGCAACGATATGCTTATTGACAAGTCCGCCATAGACCATAGTCACAACACGGAGCATCTCGTCGTCGGTCACTCGCCGGCCTTCTATCATGCGCGTTTCAATCCCAAGCCGGGCAGCCATCTGCGTAGCCGACCGCCCGCCGCCATGCACCAGCAACTTACGTCCTTCTATCCCGAAAAATTGGTGGAGCAACGTCTTCAAAGAAGCCTCGTCCTCCACAATCTTTCCCCCGACTTTAACAATCGTCAGTTTTTCCTTCTTCTTCATCTTCTGAAAAATAAACACATTGATACCTCTGCCGACACGCCATACTCGTTAAAACTGCCGGCCCTATCCATTGCAAAAGTAATGCATTTAAACTCAAAAACATAAACTATCTCCACAAAACAGTCTTCAGGCAGCTCCGAAAAACCGCAGGAAGCCCCCTCCTGCATCATTGCGTTTTTTATGGTCTAAAATTGCAGGATTGGAAAATATTTTAATATATTTGTATGAATAGAAAGAATAGAGATTATGGCAACAAAATCAAAGACAAAACCAGCCAAGAAAGACGACTTGAAAAATTTGATCGTCGATTTCTTCACCGGCCGAAACAAAGAATCATTCAACTATAAGCAAGTATCTGTAGAATTAGGTATTTCCGGAAGAGCCAACCAATATCGGGTGGCCGATATTCTCGACGACCTGACCATCGAAGGCTTCCTTGTAGAACTCGTGCCGGGCAAATACCAGGCATCCGACATCACGACCACTGCAGAAGGCCGCTTCGTGCGCCGCAGCAACGGAAAAAACAGCGTGGTTGTCGATGGAAGCGAAGTGCCTATTTTTGTTGCCGAACGCAACTCAATGCACGCCCTCAACGGCGACCGCGTCAGAGTGCATCTCAGCGCACAACGCCGCGGGGCCGAGCCGGAAGCGCAAGTCATCGAAATCCTTGAAAAGAAAGAACAAGTGTTCATCGGGACTCTGAAAGTACAGAAAAACTTTGCTTTTCTGCAGACCGACAGCAAATTCCTCGCCTGCGACATATTCATCCCCAAAGCGAAACTTAAAGGAGGTCAGACCGGAGACAAAGCAATCGCCAACATCGTCTCCTGGAACGACGACGACAAGAATCCGACCGGAGAAGTAATCGACATACTCGGAAAGACAGGCGAAAACAATTCGGAAATGAACGCCATTCTCGCCGAGTTCGGATTGCCATACGTCTACCCGAAAAATGTAGAAAAAGCCGCCGACAAAATCGATGCCGGCATCACAAAAGAGGAAATTGCCGCACGCGAAGATATGCGTGGAGTGACGACTTTCACCATCGACCCGCGCGACGCCAAGGACTTCGACGACGCTCTGTCAATCCGCCATCTGGAAAACGGAAACTGGGAAGTAGGCGTTCATATCGCCGACGTCACCCACTACGTGCATCCGGGATCTGTCATTGACAAAGAAGCCGAAAAACGCGCTACCAGCGTCTACCTCGTCGACCGCACCATCCCGATGCTGCCCGAACATCTTTGCAACGGAATTTGCTCACTCCGCCCCGACGAAGAAAAACTTGCCTACTCCTGCATCTTCGAAATGGACGAGCAAGCCAATGTCGCCGACTATCGCATCCGCAAGACTGTCATCCGAAGCGACCGGCGATTCACCTACGAAGAAGCCCAGGAAATTATCGAGACCGGCAAAGGCGACTATGCGGAAGAGGTGCTGAAACTCGACCAACTGGCAAAAGGACTCCGCAAACAGCGCTTTGAAAACGGAGCTGTCAACTTCGACCGCTTCGAAGTACGCTTCGAAATCGACGAGACCGGACACCCCATCGACGTTTACTTCAAAGTGTCGAAAGACGCCAACAAGCTCATTGAAGAATTTATGCTCTTGGCAAACAAATACGTGGCCATGACAATCGGCAAACCGAACGGAAAGAAAAAACCGAAACCGTTTGTCTATCGCATCCACGACAACCCCGACCCCGACAAGATGATGAATTTCGCAACGATTGCCCACCGCTTCGGCTACAAGGTGAAAATAAAAGGCAAACGCTCGGAAATGAACAATTCGCTCAATAAAATGCTTGAAAAGGTGAAAGGACAGCCCGAAGAAAACCTGCTCTCCATCCTTGCCATCCGATCGATGGCAAAAGCGGTCTATTCTACCGTCAACGTCGGACACTACGGACTATCTTTTGACTATTACACCCACTTCACGTCGCCAATCCGGCGCTACCCGGACATGATGGTACACCGGAAAAGTCTATAAAGGCTCTGTATCCGGAGTCACCGAATGGGGACTCTACGTCGAACTCGACGAGAACAAATGCGAAGGCATGGTTCCCATCCGCGACCTCGACGACGACTACTACGAATTTGACGAAAAGAACTACTGCCTCATCGGCCGACGCAAGAAACACGTCTACCAGCTTGGCGACAAACTGACCGTACAGGTGGCACGCGCCGACCTCAACAAGAAGCAGCTCGACTTTGCCCTCGTCGACAAAATCGCCGATGCAAAATCTCCGATTGTTGACAAAAGCGGAAACACCGTGAAGCAGCAATCAAACAAACAGACGAAAAAGTCCAAAAAGAAAAGCCGGTGAAGCCGAAACCCTCAAAAACGACTATTTGAACAATGAACATTACAGTATATCTATCCTCAAAGTCCGACATCAGCGAAAATTTCCGGAAGTCGGTCGAACAACTGGGCGCTGGAATAGGGAAAATGGGCGCGCGACTAATCTACGGAGGCTCGGATGCCGGCCAGATGCACATACTTGCAGAAACCGCAAAACGACATGG
>USOC01000074.1 GCA_900556245.1 uncultured Prevotellaceae bacterium | reverse complement strand
ACGCGAAAGAGAATAAAGCGCAAAGGCAATGGCAATCAGCAGGAAGTATGCTCCAAAATTGCTGTGTCCTGAAATGTCGATTGAGTAGCCGATTTGTGAAAAGTCAAGGCCGAATAGGGCTGCAATAAACATCAGGGCAAATAATGCAATCAGTAATGCAAATATGCTCCCGGTGATTCGCCATGTCACGGTGTGATTGTGGGCTTGGGAAAGCAAAAAATGGCTTACTATAGGGACGTTGAAGTATATCATTGTCAGCAGCATAATAAGAGAAAGACCGTTTAGGGCTGTAATAAATGGCAGAGTCAATACGAAGATGATGACCCCAAATTGTTTTAAAAGGCTCAAAGCCAAAAATTTTTCTTTCAGCCATTGGGGGTGTGTAATAATCCACCCGATTGCTATAACAATCGGTATCGACCAAGGAAAGATTGAAAAAAGGAGTTGCAAGGCAAACAATTGAAGTCTAGAATATTCGCTCAGCGGTTCCAGTATTTGTCCGATTCCCATGATTTTACCAGCCGTATGGATGTCGTTGTAGGCAAATGCGGCCAGCATAAATGCGAGCATAGCAGCTGTTGCGAGAAAAGCAGGGACTTTAAAGTAATCTGCAATCTTTCGGTTGCCTTGCAGAGCCATGAAAATGAGTCCGACCACGCAGATTGCCATTGGAGCAAGCAGTCCGAAAAAGAAAGATGAGACGGCGGCTGTGGCTATAAGCAAGTAGGCTTTTCTTTTGGACGGGCGTTTTATCCAATGGTAGACAGAAGCCAATGAAGTGATAAGCGAAATGGTGGTGAGAGTCAACGGGGTTGCGTGGTAGGCGATTGCACTGACAGAATATGACGACAAAAAAATCAAGGCTGCGAGGAAAGCGTATTTAGCTTGCTCGTATTCACCGCGATAGTGGAATATGCCTACGGTCAAAATCCAAATAATCAATGCTCCCGGAGTCCTGACCGCCCAGATGTCGGGAAGGTGGAAGAGATTGAGGTTGGCGGAAACCAAGTAGGCGTAAGCTTCAGTAGCAAAGTCTTGGGGCGGAGTTGCAAATAGCTGAAAAATCCCCTTGTCGATGTAGCTGTCTGCTTGTTGGAGAATCCTTATTTCGTCGGGAAAAAGAGCCACAGCATCCAATGGTAAAAAAATCACGACTGCCGCGATTGCCATTATCAAGAAGAGCAAGGATTGTTCTGTGCTGACTTTCCTCATAGACAAGGTTTATTGGCGAAATGTGACGAAGCGGTTATAGCAATAGTTGGCGAGAGTGTAGACCATCATGCTGATACAAATTACAATATTTTCGCTGGTGTTCTTCATCGGGAGCCATTCAAGTTCGATGTCGGCAATAGGGGTCATGTTGAGCAGAATAAAGCTGACACCTAATTGCAGGCCGTAGCAGACGGCAAATCCAAGGAAGAATAGTGACGCCTCACGCCACAGGTTGTTGTGGGTTTTGAATACCCAGTTGCGATTCCAGATAAAGCTATTGATAAGTCCGAGGACATATCCGATTACGTTGGCTACAGCATAAGGGAATCCGCAGATGGTGTTGAAGATGTAGAAGACAATGAGGGTAATCAGCGTGTTTCCGACACCGATGATACCGTATTTAATCAGTTGTATGGTGGTTTTTTTTGTTGCAGCTTTACTCATTTTATATTTTGATTATTCAGAAGGCGGATTGTTGAGTACGGGTATATACCAATTGTATTTGGCAGCCAACAAGCGTATTGCAATCACTGTTGTTGCGCAAGCGATAGCTTGAATTTCAGCCGGCAGGTCTAAGAGCATTGCGAACCAGTAGACCAGACCTCCTGCAATACAGGCAGTGGCGTAGACGTCTTTGCGGAAAATCAGTGGTTCTTCGTTGATGAGGATGTCGCGAATAACTCCACCAAGGGCACCTGTAATGGTTCCCATAATGATTGCCACCCACATGGGATAGTCGAACAGCAGCGTTTTTTGGATGCCGATTACTACGAATAGCGCCAATCCGATAGTGTCGAAGAAAAAGAAAGTGCTGTTTAGCTTTACCAATAGTTTCCGAAACAAAATAACATAGAGCAGTGAGAGCCCGGTGACAGAAACATACCATGGGTTGCCCATCCAAAACGGAGTGGCGTCGAGCAGGATGTCGCGGAGTGTACCGCCGCCGATTGCGGTCACTAAGCCGACCACGTATGCACCAAACCAATCGAAGTCCTTGGCGGCAGCCAGACGGATACCACTAATGGCAAATGCGACAGTGCCGATTATTTCAATGATTAGCAAAAAGGTGGAAGTCTCCATGCTAAGAATGGGAATTGTCTGTTTTCGAAATGTTCTTTACGGCAGTAAAACCGTTATTTTTAAAATGTTTGCAAAATGCAGATATTCCGCATTGTTCACACTTCGGATTTCTGGCGGTGCAGACATAGCGGCCGTGTAGGATGAGCCAGTGGTGCGCAATTGGCAGTAACTCTTCGGGGAAGTGGGCGACGAGCGTTTTTTCGGTTTCGAGAGGAGTTTTGGAGTTGTTTGTGAGTCCTATCCTGTTTGAAACGCGAAACACGTGAGTGTCGACAGCCATTGCTGCTTTGTTGAATACGACGGCAAGCATGACGTTTGCAGTCTTTCTTCCCACTCCCGGAATTTTCAGGAGTTGCTCCATCGAAGAGGGAACCTGCCCATCGAATTTTTCGAGCAGCATTTTTGCTGCGCCTACCAATGCTTTCGCTTTGTTGTTAGGAAATGTTACGCTTTTGATGTATTCAAAAATCACTTCAGGGGTTGCTTCAGCCATTGCTTCCGGCGTAGGATAGTCGCGAAACAGAGGGGGTGTCACTATATTGACTCGCTTGTCCGTGCATTGGGCGGAAAGGATGACAGCTACAAGCAACTGAAACGGAGACCCATAGTGGAGTTCCGTTTCAGCTACCGGCATATTCTTTTGAAACCAAGCGGTTATGTTGTCGTATCTTTCCTGAAGCTTCATTTATCGTGCGGCTTTGAACTCGTCGAGGAAGCGAACGTCGTTTTCCGAGAACAGACGCAGGTCTTTGACGCGGTATTTCAAGTTGGTGATTCGTTCGACACCCATTCCAAGCGCGAAACCTGAGTATACGGAACTGTCAATTCCGCAGGATTCGAGCACGTTCGGGTCGACCATGCCACAACCCAGGATTTCTACCCAGCCTGTTTGTTTACAGAATGCGCAGCCTTTGCCACCGCACAGGTGGCAAGAGATATCCATTTCAGCAGATGGTTCGGTGAACGGGAAGTATGATGGACGAAGGCGAATTTGTGTGTCAGCGCCGAACATTTCACGGGCAAAATAAAGAAGAGTTTGCTTTAAGTCGGTAAATGAAACGTTTTTGTCGATATAGAGTGCTTCAATTTGATGGAAGAAGCAGTGAGCACGGGCTGATATGGCCTCGTTGCGATAAACGCGTCCCGGACAGATGATTCGTATCGGTGGCTTCTGTGTAGTCATTACCCGAGTCTGTACGGAAGAAGTATGGGTACGGAGCAGTACGTCCGGTGAGCGCTGGATGAAGAACGTGTCCTGCATATCGCGGGCGGGGTGGTCGGCTGCAAAATTGAGAGCCGAGAACACGTGCCAATCGTCTTCCACTTCCGGACCGTCGGCAATGGTAAATCCCAAGCGCGAGAAGATGGATATGATTTCATTGCGAACCAATGAAATAGGGTGTCGGTTGCCAAGGGGTGCCGGTGCGGAAGTGCGGCTCAAATCAATAGAGACGGTTTCCGAAGTTCCAGCTTCAATGTTTTCGCGAAGCGCATTTATTTTGTCGGTTGCTTGATTTTTAAGGGCGTTGAGAGCTTGTCCGATTTCTTTTTTCTGTTCGTTCGGAACATTGCGGAAGTCATTGAACAGCAAAGATACTTCGCCTTTTTTGCTTAGGTATTTGATGCGTAAAGCTTCCACTTCTTCTTTGGAAGTGGCAACGAGCGCTTCTATTTCGTTTTTTAAATTTTCTATTTTTGCTAACATTTCAGTACTGTTATATATTTCTGCAAAGTTACATAATTTGTTTTGAATGTCGAAAGAATTGCCGTTCTGTTTCAATTTGTTTTCTCTTAAATAAGCTGTAGGAGTATTGGAAGTTGTGGCTTTCAAACAAAAAGGGAGGAGGTGCTTTGAATGTCGGTCAGTATGATGTAACTTTGCGTATTATGATTCGGGATTTTGTCAATAAGGTATCGGAGTCGATGGTTTCAGCCGGAGTTGTCGAAAGGAGCAGGGTGCTTGTGGCTCTGAGTGGCGGAGCTGACTCGGTCGCTTTATTGCGTGTACTGCTCAGTCTGGGGTATGACTGTACGGCAGTGCACTGCAATTTCCATTTGCGGGGTGACGAGTCGATTCGTGACGAACAATTTGTCAGGGATTTGTGTCAACGCTTGAAGGTAGAACTGGAGGTGGCGCATTTTGAGGCGTCGGCGTATGCGCAAAAGAATGGCGTTTCGCTGGAGATGGCTTGCCGGGATTTGCGCTATAGGCGGTTTGAGGAAGTCAGAAATCTCTATGGCTGTGAAGTTATTGTGGTCGCGCATCATGCAGATGACGATGTGGAAACATTTTTTCTAAATCTCCTTCGCGGGACAGGAATTGCGGGACTATCCGGAATGAAAACAAGAAGCGGCAGGATTGTCCGTCCGATGTTAAGTCTTGGTCGGGATGAAATTGAGAGTTACTTGCATGAATTTAAGCAGGATTATGTGGTGGACAGCACGAATTTGGAAAATGATTTCTCCCGAAACAAAATTCGTAATGTGATTATTCCTTCTGTTCGGGAATGTTTTCCGTTTGCCGACAAGTCGATTCGCACGACTCTTCAAAATCTGAAGGGTTGCAATGCTGTGTTTCAGGAGTCGGTAGAACAAGCCCGCAGAAACATCTTGACCCGGCAGGGTGAGGTTGTCCGCGTGTCGATTGCCGGACTTTTGGAAAGTGCATCCCCGGAAACCATTGCTCACGAATTGCTTGGTCCGTATGGTTTCAATGCGGCGCAGACTGCAGATATCCTGCGGTCTGCGCAGGCTGGAAATGTCGGGGCCATATTCCGTTCTACGGATTATGTGGCGGAAGTCGGTCGGGGCTCAATTGAGCTGTTGCCAAATCGAATGCTTGAAGAAGATTCGCAACCAATAGAAATATCTTCATTGCTTCATGTCGGAGATTTGCCAATTGACTTGAGAGTGTCGGTAGTTGATTATGGACCGGGGTTTTGCTTTGAGAGCAATCCGTTGGTCGCTTATTTTGATGACCGGATTCTTCATCAGAGTCTGACACTGCGCCGTTGGCGCGAAGGGGACCGGTTTCGACCGTTTGGCATGCGCGGTACACAGAAGTTGAGTGATTATTTTTCTGACCATCATTTTTCGCTTTTCGAAAAGAAAATGACGTGGCTGTTGTGTGCCGGCGATGTGATTGTATGGGTTGTCGGTCATCGTGCGTCGGCAGAATTCCGCGTACCGGCATCAAGCTGTCGGGGTGTTGTCGCAGAAGCAAATGCAGAACGACAATGATTATATTTCAATTGAATCTTTTGAGATCCGTTCCGGTGTGACTGTGTGCTTCTTCAGATAATCGGAAAACATGTCTTTGTAAGTTTCTGAGATAGGAATGTATTTGTCCCCGAAAACGATGCGGTTGCGTTCGATGATGTTTATTTTGGACATTTGCACAATGAATGAGCGATGAACACGGCAAAATTGTCCGGAAGGCATATTCTTTTCAATTGTCTTCATATTCTTGAGTGACAGGATGCATTTCGGAGAGTTTTCAAGGTAAATTTTCACATAATCCTTCAACCCTTCGATGTAGAGAATTTTTGATGTGTCGATTTGAATGAGCCTGTACTCACTTTTGACGATGATGTGTCGGTTTTCAGAGGGCTTGGTGGCTGTTTCCGCTTTTGCTTTCATTTCCGCCCACTGCAAGGCTTTGTTTGCCGCTGTGACAAATTCGGCATAGCTCACGGGTTTCAGCAAATAGTCGATGGCATTTGTTCGGAAGCCTTCAATGGCGTATTTTTCAAATGCAGTGACAAATACAATGCGGCATGAAGGAGGAATAATCCATGCCAGTTCAAGGCCATTTAATTCCGGCATCTGTATGTCGAGGAAAATCAAGTCGA
>USOC01000073.1 GCA_900556245.1 uncultured Prevotellaceae bacterium | reverse complement strand
ATACTCATCCATCCTGTCATAGCCTCTCGCGTCACGAATTGCGGCATAAAGATGCTCCCGGTTGCCATAGTCCGCCCAATCGCTGTCCCAATAATTGGCAATGGCCATACCTAAAAACATCATCCACCCGAGCGACACGACCGGAAAATCGGAAAATTCCCGGATACCGTCGGGAAGATATTCTTCTCCTATCTCTTTCCATTTATCCTCCACATCCGGACATTGGGGCAGCTGTTCGTCGAGCAGCCCCTGCGACAAAAGATAGCCGGTCAGATCATCCCTCAGCCGGCTCTCAAAATTACTTTCCATCATCTTCCTATGCTTTATTTTCACGAAATGCCTACCAATTCTATCTCAAAAATCAACGTCGAATAGCCGGGTATCGAATCAACGCCACGCTTGCCGTAGCCTTTATCCCACGGAATATAGACGCGCCATCGGTCGCCTGTGTGCATCTGCATCAACGCCATCCGAAAACCCTCGATTAACTCTCCCGGACGAAACGCCTCCGGACACTGCCGCGCCCAGGAATTGTCGAATTCGCGCCCGGTAATCAACGTTCCCCGATAGTGCGCCGTGACCACGCTGTTCGGCTGAACCCCGACCGTTCCCGAACCCTTGGCAAGCTCTTCATAAAGGACGCCCCCGCCAAGCGACACAATGCCATCCTCTCCCGCTTTCTCTGCAAGAAAGGCTTCGTTACGCATACGATACGTTTCTTTTTTATTCATCTGTATTCAATTTTCAAAAATTCGTCCAATGCGCCATCCCCATCCGCCAGGTGTCCTCCCCGACTATAGAAAATGCGCAATCCAAACAACGTTTCAGGGACAATCAGTGTGTCGATTCGATTCCAGCGGGGAGCGCCGAAATCCGACGATTCCCCCGACAAAAGCAATCGCATTGCAACGACGTCAAACTCATAATAGCCCCCTCCGAGACAATGCTCACCATGGAGCAACAAATCCTTATGATGCCGGACCATTCCAAAGCGGAACTCCCCGGCTCCGGTTATCACAAACTTAGGATACATAGCGTGCCAATTCCTGTCCTGCATAAACAGCCGCTACACCGGCCGCTACACTGATTCCGACGTTCAATCCCGCAAGTGCCACATGCCCGGAATTCACCAGTCCGACAGATTCGGATGCAAAAGTGCTGAACGTCGTGAATCCGCCGCAAAAGCCGGTCACCAACAGCAACCTCCACGTTGAAGGAGAAGCGGAGACCAAGCCGGAAAGGAAACCGACAAGCAGACATCCCGCGACGTTGACAACCAATGTCCCCCACGGAAAGGCTACAATCCATGTTTTCGCAACAAAGTGCGACAACACATAACGAGCAACAGTTCCAAGCGCACCGCCCAAACCGACACAAACAAGATTGAGAATCATCTCTCTACAGGTTTCCCTGCCGACTGCCAGCCGTTAAATCCTTTGTCAAGCTCAATCACTCGGAAACCGGACTCGACAAGCGCAGAAGCCGCTATCTTGCTGCGACGTCCGCTCCGGCAGTACACGGCAATCGTCTTCTCTTTATCCAACTTCTCAATAGCCTGACTCGAAAAATCCGCTTGCTTCACATCGATATTGACCGCACTTGCGATATGCCCTGCGGCAAATTCCTCCGCCGTACGGACATCGAGCGTGACTACTGCCGTATCCGCTATGATATTTTCAAAATCGTCGGCCGAAACACTTTCAAAACCGGTATGCTGTGCCGAGCATCCGGTGAGTCCCATCAGGAACGAGGCAAAAATAGCCAAAATTGATTTCATCTGATTATTGTTGTTTTTTGATTTTGTTCCACTTTTTGCGATGAATCAGCTAACTGCCGAACCAGCGAATCAACCTGCTCCTTCGACAGTTCGGACTGCAACATCCGCAATGCCAGCCTTCCCGTAGCAGGATAAGCCGACGCCAACTCCGCCAAATCCTTCGCAGCCTGTCTGCGGTAATCTTCTCCTACTTGACGATACAGCCTCAACAAAGAATCCTCTATCATCCTTGTCAACGACGAATCGCCCACACACCTGCGATATTCGCCCTGCAATCGGCTTTGCTCTTTGCGCATTTTCTTACGGTCGGCAAGCAGCGACGACAAGAGGACGTTCGGTTTCGACCCCGCAAGCGAATAGCTGCCGTCTGCATCAATATGCATCGTCAGGCGGTTGTCGGTCAAAACGAAACAATATGCCGTGGTGTCTCCGTCAAGCCTGACAAAAGCTTCAGCTGCATCCGGGCTCTTCCCTGTAAACCTGAAATGTCCGCCATCGACAGCAACACGGTCTACCAACGTCAGTTTCTGATATTCAGGCAAAAGCTTATAGAGTCCCACTTCCCGAACCGGATGGTCGGACCGCACATATCCGTCAATGACAAACGACGGGCTATGCCCTTCTGATCCACAGCTCACAAGACATAGCAAAAGAGCTGCCAAAGTCGATTTACATAGCTTTCTAAGGTGCAACATTCTTTATATCGAACAAATAAATATTTTTATTCCATATACGCCGCCCGACATAGACAAACTCGTCAGCCGACCACTGATTCAATTTCGAAACGACTTTCAGTTGCTCGCCGTCAGCCATGCATTTCTTCATGTCCGTGTTGTGGAGAATGCGATAGGATATGGTGTCGGAAAGCGACGGCACTAATTGCGCAAATTCGTTGGGATTCAACTTGTAGAATGTGGACGATTGGTTGAGTTCCGCTGTGAGCTTCGCCCACCCGTAATTCTCCTTCAGCCTTATCTGCACAGTCAACACAGGAAAAAACAAAATGATAAGCAATGCAAAGTAACGACGCCAAAGATCTGACATCATCGATATAGCCTGAGGCACAAGCAGCGAAAGAATCGGCAAAAGGCTGTAGAAGTAGCGCGGATGCTTCAACACCGATGCATAAATCATCAAAGGCATGCAGACAAGCACTATCACCGGAAGCCACAGAAAATATGGATTACGGACGGCACTGCGCCGAAAACCCTTCGAAAAGAGAGTGCAGACAAAGACAGCGGCAAGCACCCAGTAACCGTATCTGACAAAGAGGAAATGAGGCAGATCGCGCAAAAACACGGTGGATATCGCCAATGGAAAATTGCGGAATGCCATCGTCTGGTGGACTGTCGGGTGAATGATGAAATTGAAAAAACCCGCATAAAGCAACCAAGCAAAGCCAACCCCCAAAAGACCGGACACAAGCACCAACACGATAGTCCGCGATTGGCGATAGCGCAATCCGGATGCAGCCACTCCTACTCCAAGAGCTACGATATAGAACACATGAAAATAACCCAACGACAGCAGGCAACCAATCGACACAGCAAAAGCAGGCAGATATCGACGCACACACAACGCTTCACCACTACGCAACTTCAACACGACAGACACGGCAATCGACGTGAACATGATAACAACCGTCTCCGCCATCTGATACTCACGCAGCAACATTGTGTTGCGCACCGACAACAAATTGCAGAAAGCAATTGTCAAACCGACATAGACCAGCAGATGCCGACGCCCGAAAATCTGACGAAGCAGACGATACATCAGCAAAAACGACAGACAGAACAGCAATAGATTGAGCGCTCCGCCTCTGACAACAAACTCTTTTACGTCATAACTGTCGTAACCTGTCAGGGCAAGCCTTAGCGCCATATAATACAGGCTGGCGTGGGGAGCATCGCCGTTGTTCAGCCAAAGTTGTCCAAGGTCGCGCATCGTCTCGCCCACATCGCCCTCTCCAACGGGAACAATCCGGTCTTTCACTTCCTGTCCTGAATAAGCGCCGTCAGCTATCGCATGATTGTAATAGGGATTACAAGTAGACAACATCAGGGAAAACACTTCATCGGAATGGAGTTCTTCCTTATGCGTAAGACTGTTGATTCTGACAGTCAGGCACGACAGGAAAAGCAACGCCACGACCACGATATTCACCGTCCGCTCATGCTTCCCTAAAAAATCCTTCACACGCTTGGATTGCCTGTCCCATCCCGTAGAAATCCTTCTGTCTTCTTTCTGTTCCTTTTTCTTTTTCATCTGATCCAAATTTTACCTGTTCTACTGAGCAAGCGACAAATTAATCGAAATGCCGTAATTGCTGTTGATTGTTGGATATGCGCTCGTCGAAATCAACGGTTTGTTAATCTGATGGTCAAAGAACGCCGACAGCGTGATGCGCTTGCTCAAAACGTAACTTGCTGTGAAATTGATGGCTATCGACTGCGTTCCGCTCGTCGCCTGACTCGTCCCTTCCTGCATTTTGCGAATCAATGCCTGATTGTTTTGGAAAGAAAAATCGGCATTGAGTGTCAAGTCGTTGCTCACGCCTTTCTGGCTGCCTTTCATTTTCAATATCGTATTGAAATTGGCTATCTTATAACCGGCTCCGACTGTGATGGCTTTCTGATGCGCTTCGACAAGCTGTCCTGCATCGGAATTGAGCGTAAGCGTGCGGCTGTCTCGATATTCCGCATTAAGCGTCAAATTATTATAGAGAGTTGCTGACACTCCCAACAAAGGTGCAAAACGCTCGGTAATGGCTACAGATGAAATGTTATAGGGCGATGACGGTACCGGCCGCTGTGTCAGTTCGTCGAGCGTAAAGCCATACTCTCCGTTGCCGGCATCCACCCAGTTGAGATACGATGAGAACGATCCGACGCTATACGTACACTGATAAGCATGCGTCAGCGTAAGACTACGGAAAATCTTGCTCAGATTGCCGATTTTGACCAGGCCGTCATAAGTGATACGCCAGTTTGGAAGCATCTTCGACAGCGACGGGAACGCAGAAGTTGTCACCTTATTGGGGTCTTTTCCCGTATATGCCGCAAGGAAGGCGGGAATCAGAACATCACTGCTGGTCTCGCGGATACCTCCGTTCTCTTTGCTGTAGGGTTTCCCTGCATACGACGTGCCGCTGATAAATCCTGCGTCAGGATACTTCATGCCTTGATAGTTCTGTTCCAACCGCTGCGCAACGACAGGCACATTCGCTATAAATTTATCATACGTCTTGCTGGCATATCCGTTATCGGCCGACGCCCCGCGCAAAGCTGAAGATATCGCACATGTAGTCATCGTGAAACTGCCGGAATAAGTCTTCGGCATATAGTCATACATAAATTGTATCTGACTTGTGCGGTTGTCGGTCCGATTGGCTGTCAGTTGGATTTTCAAGCCGCGAATCGGTTCCAGCTGAATCTCAAAATTATACTCTGTTGTTCGCGAGAAAATTGCCGGACTTGTCTGATTTTCGTCGCCAAGAAGCCATCCGCGTGCCATGGCCTTGTCAAGATAACTACGACTCTGCCCGAGAAGGTCTCCCACTTCGGGGACAAACTGCGGAATGTTTGAAGTGCGAGTGTTACGCCAACGGAAACTTGCGCTTCTCACCGACATGGCAAGACGTGCAGAATGGTCGGCGACCTCTTTCCAGAAATTCACGTCTTTCGTCAGATCTTCCGTCACCACCAACTTCACCGTCTGTGTGCCGGTAGTAAGAATCTGGAGATTATTGTCGTCCACAACCTTGGTCTTAAGTGCGAACGGCTTGCCGTCGAGCGTGGTCGCTGCAATCTTCACTTTTTTGCTGCGCAAATTATGTTTCACCTCAACCAACGTGTCTTTTAACTGATATGTCCGCTGGAACTTGCGAGGCTTACGCTCTTTCTGCCGGTTCGATCTGCTGTTGGAGAAACGCTTGTTCACCTCCTTCAGATATTTGTTTTTGTTATAAAGCGTCTCAAAATTGATTTTCGAATCAAGATTCCAGACAGCATTGTTGGCTATCGAATTACCGACAACCTCGTCTGCGATATCCGCCCCGCGATCCCACCGGTAGGTTGCGTTATAGCTTACGTTTCCATTCAAAAAGTCAAGCACAGGAATCTTGTTGAAGGGCGCACGGTAGGTCGCCGTAAACGACTGACTATAGTTCCATGGGGTTCCGAAGTCCTTGATACTGTTCATCACCGTGTCTTTCCATTCGCGATATTCATCAGGAAACAACTTCTTATTGACCGCTCCCATCGCCTCTTCGATACGCGCCATCGTATTGGAATTGAATTGCAAGGAAAGAGATTTGGTCAGATTCCATGTCAAGGCAAACTGACGATCCCAATAGAAATTCTTGCTGACCGATACAGGAATATCTA
>USOC01000072.1 GCA_900556245.1 uncultured Prevotellaceae bacterium | reverse complement strand
AGAAAGCATACCGGCATCTTTGAAAGGCGCAAAAAAAATCATCCTTGAAGGAGAATGGGGGACATCCGATTTCACCACACTAACGTCAACTCTTGGTAACAACAGCGGATTCCCCCCGGCCGGCAACTCGACCTTGGAGGAAGTGGATATGAGCAAGGCAAACATCAAACCGGAAACAAGCCTGTATGTTCCTTTTGGGATAGGCAACTGTGGAACATTCCAAGGATGCCGCGCTCTGACAGCCGTTGTTATGCCATCAGCAGAGCAAGCCGCCAACTTTACCAACCTGAAAGCGGCGTTTCAAAATTGCGAAGCGCTGACAGACATCGATCTTACCGGCTGCATCAATGTCGATGTATTTGACGACACATTTTTCGGATGCTCGTCTCTGACGAAAGTCGATTTGTCAAATTGCAAATCCATAACTGCCACAGAAAGCCTGTTCGACAAGTGCGCTTCTCTAAAAGAAGTCATCCTCCCTGCCCAAATGACTCTCAGCAAGTACACTTTTGGTGGATGTACAGCTTTGGAGACAATCAATTGGTCGAAATTTGCAGGTGATGCCGCCCCGGATTTTCCCCGTGATCTCTTCCAATATGTAGAAGATTTGAAAAAAATCAAACTCTATGTTCCGGAATCTGTATTCGACAGTTTTGCATCACATGCCAATTGGAGTGCCTTGACCGTCATTGCAATGTCCGGAATCGAAACAATCACAGATGAAGAAGACGGCGACTCTGTTGTGCAAATCTTCAGTTTTGACGGTCGATATTTAGGAGGCAATGAAATATATGAAGAACTGCCGAACGGTACATACATCATTCGTACCGTCAATGCCAAAGGCATAAAAACAGAAAAGACAATTATCCAAAGATAATGTTGCCTCAACAATAAAAACACACGCCGGAATCCTTTGTCGGATTCCGGCGTTTTCCATATCGAAAAAACCAGGGAAAACACTATTCAAGACTATTCAAGGCCGACTCAAGCTTGAGCAGCTCTTCCCGCACAGACTTGAGCCTCTCGACAACCTCATGCTTCTTAGACACGTTTGTCCGGTTCATACGAATCTGCTGCTCTGCCGCCTCCAGCCGAAGTCCCTTCTCTTTCACCAAATACCATACCATTTTCACCTTTTCCATATCGTCAATAGTGTAATAACGGGTGTTTTTCGAGGACCGGTGAGGCCGAAGAATCGTGAATTGCTTTTCCCAAAACCTCAAAGTAGAAATTGGAATCTGCAAAATCTCTGCAACTTCCCCGATTTTATAGTATTTTTTCTCTGTACTTCGCATTCCTTCTGAATTCTTCTTTTGCAAAAATAATAAAATGATTAATTTTGCACGATAATTGGAGCAATGTTTTTTCCAAAAGGCATGGGCTGCCCCTTTCAACAGATATTAAACTTTTCAACAATATTATGTACTCAGCAAAAGAAATTCGCGATTCTTTCAAAGAATTTTTCCGCAGCAAAGGACATCAGATTGTCCCTTCCGCCCCAATGGTAATCAAAGACGATCCGACTTTGATGTTTACCAATGCCGGCATGAACCAGTTTAAAGATATTATATTAGGCAATGTGCCTGCCAAATACAAACGTGTCGCCGACTCTCAAAAATGCCTCCGCGTCAGCGGCAAGCATAACGACCTCGAAGAAGTGGGTCTCGACACGTATCACCATACGATGTTCGAAATGCTCGGCAACTGGTCGTTTGGCGACTATTTCAAGCAGGAAGCCATCGATTGGGCTTGGGAATATCTTGTCGACGTTCTGAAACTCGACAAAAGCCGTCTTTATGCAACCGTGTTTGAAGGTTATGAGCCGGACGGACTGCAACGCGATGACGAAGCAGCAGGCTATTGGGAAAAACACCTCCCGAAAGACCATATCATCAACGGCAACCGCCACGACAACTTCTGGGAAATGGGCGAAACTGGTCCTTGCGGTCCGTGCTCGGAAATCCATATAGACCTTCGTTCGGAAGAAGAACGTAGCTCTATTCCGGGACGTGAACTCGTCAACGCAAGCCATCCGCAGGTGATTGAAATCTGGAACCTCGTGTTCATGCAATACAACCATAAGGCAGACGGAAGCCTCGAACCACTGCCTGCACGCGTCATAGATACCGGCATGGGCTTTGAACGCCTCTGCATGGCTCTTCAAGGCAAGACATCAAACTATGATACCGACGTGTTCCAGCCGATGATTTCCAAAATCGGACAGCTGTCGGGAAAGATGTACGGACAAGACACGAAAGTAGATATCGCCATGCGCGTAATCGCAGACCACATCCGCACCATCTCATTCTCCATTGCCGACTCCCAGCTTCCATCCAACGCCAAAGCAGGCTACGTCATTCGCCGTATTCTTCGCCGCGCCGTCAGATATGCCTATACGTTCCTCAATCAGAAACAGGCATTCCTCTATCGCCTTGTCGACACTTTGATAGAGTCGATGGGCGAAGCGTATCCGGAATTGAAGCAACAAGCCGACCTCATCAAGAAGGTTATCAAGGAAGAAGAGGACACGTTCCTTCGCACACTGGAGACAGGCATCAAGCTGCTTGAAAAAGTCGTGGAAGAAACTCAGAAAAACGGCAAAACGGAAATTTCCGGCAAAGAGGCATTCACGCTTTATGATACCTACGGATTCCCACTCGACCTTACAGAGCTAATTTTGAAAGAACGAGGATTCAGCGTCAACATCAAAGAGTTTGACGAAGAAATGGGCAAGCAGAAACAACGTGCGCGCAATGCAGCCACTATTGAAGCAACCGACTGGATTACCGTGAACGAAGGCGAATCGGAATTTGTCGGCTACGACTTGTTTGAATGCACCACAGAGATTCTTCGCTACCGCAAGGTAAAACAGAAAAACAACGAATTCTTCCAAATAGTCCTGAAGCAAACTCCTTTTTATGCAGAAATGGGTGGCCAGGTCGGCGACACCGGTACGCTGACTTCAGGCAACGAAACAATCGCAGTGTTCGACACGAAGCGCGAAAACAACCTTGCTGTCCATCTGACAAAAAAGCTTCCGACAGACGTTGCCGCTGCCGTTGTCGCAAAGATAGACATTGAGAGTCGCAAAGCAACAGCTGCCAACCACTCGGCAACACACCTCCTGCATGAAGCGCTTCGCGAAGTACTCGGAACACACGTAGAACAAAAAGGTTCGTTCGTATCTCCAAAACTGCTGCGATTCGACTTCTCCCACTTCCAAAAGATGACAGACGAAGAGATTCTGGCCGTTGAGAAACTGGCGAACCGCAAGGTTCGCAAAGCAATCTGCCTCGAAGAACATCGCAATATGCCGATTGAAGATGCGAAAGCGCTTGGCGCAATGGGTCTTTTCGGAGAAAAATACGGCGACGAAGTGCGCGACATCAAATACGGCAACTCGATTGAATTGTGCGGAGGGACACACGTTCCCAACACCGGAAATATCGGAATGATTAAAATCATTTCAGAAGGCAGCATTGCAGCCGGCATTCGCCGCATCGAAGCCATCACGGGCGAACGCGTTGAGGATGCTATCCACGACTTCCAATCTACCCTGAAAGAAATCGGCAGCCTGCTCAACTCTTCCAATGTGGCACAAGCCGTACAAAAGACTATTCAGGAAAATGCAGAACTACGCAAAGAAGCGGAAAACATGGTTGCCGAAAGAATCAAGACCGGCGCTGAGCAAGCATTGAAAGAAATGGAAACTCTCGACAACGGCATCAACGTCGTTGCAATGAAAGGCATCAGAATCCCTGACGTGGTGAAGGGGGTGGCCTTTGCAGTCAGAGAGAAATCGCCGAAGTCTACCGTATTTGTCGCAGCAACCGTCAACAGCGAAATGAAACCGATGCTGACCGTACTCATTACCGAAGACCTCGTTAAGGATGGCATGAACGCATCGATGATTGCAAGAGAAGCTGCCAAACTAATCAAGGGCGGCGGTGGCGGACAACCACAATTTGCCCAAGCCGGCGGTAAAAACGCTGAGAACATCTCTGCAGCGTTCGACAAAATGATTGAACTAATCAGCAAATAACAACAGATTTCTCAGAGACTAAAAAGGAGGCGCGGAAGTCATTTCCCGCGCCTCCTTTTTCTATGGTTAGAATTGGAATTCAGCAGTGTTATGAAAAAACACAGACCATCCTTTTTCGCATGACATACAACGTAAAGAGCTGCTTGCTAAACCTTCCTGAACAAAACAGTAGCAAAGACAAAATTATTAAGCGTCTCGCTTTCCGCATGGAATATCTGCTTCTTGTCGCCTACCCAATCAACATTTCCTTTATTGATAAACACAATATTCTCACCGATTCCCAACACAGAGTTCATGTCATGAGTATTGATGATAGTGGTGATATTATACTCGTGAGTAATGTCCCAAAGCAACTCATCGATAAGAATTGAAGTCTGAGGATCGAGTCCGGAGTTAGGCTCATCGCAGAAAAGATATTTCGGATTGAGCGCAATGGCCCTTGCGATAGCCACACGCTTCTGCATACCGCCGCTGATTTCGGAAGGATACTTATTGTCTGCGCCAATCAAATTGACGCGGTTCAGACAAAATTTTGCCCGGTCAAGCATCTGTGCCGGCGTCATGTCAGAGAACATTTTCAACGGAAACAGCACATTACCCAGCACCGTCTCATTGTCGAACAAAGCCGAGCCCTGAAAGAGCATACCAATCTCCGTGCGAAGCAATTTTTTCTGCGCTGCATCCATCTTCAGGAAGTCCCTGCCATCATAGAGAATCTCTCCACGATCAGGCGTAAGCAAACCGATGATGCTCTTGACCAGGACTGTCTTTCCTGAACCACTCTGACCTATAATCAGATTTGTCTTTCCTTCGTAAAACGTAGCGCTGACGTCATACAGCACCGTCTTGTCAACAAATGACTTGGATATATTCTTGACTTCAATCATCTTTACTGGAGCAACAATTTCGTTAACAAAACATCAAGGAGCAGAATCAAGATACTGCTTGCCACGACAGAATTCGTACTGGCTTTACCCACATCGAGGGCTCCACCCTTTACATAGTAGCCATAGAAAGAGGCCACGCTCGTAATCACAACCGAGAAGAAGAGCGACTTGATTATAGCGTACCACACATTCCATTCGATGAACATCGTCTGGATTCCGTAGATATACTGCGATACGGAAATAATATCCGTGAATTGGGCAATTAGGAAACCGCCGACAAGTCCGGAGGCCATACTGAAAATTGTCAGAACCGGAATGAACGTTAGAAAGGCAAGAATCTTCGGCAACACCAAAAAGTTGCACGAATTTATCCCCATGATTTCCAAGGCATCAATCTGCTCGGTGACACGCATCGTACCGATTTCCGAAGCGATATTAGAACCGACCTTTCCTGCAAGAATCAGACAAAGAATCGAAGAGGTAAACTCAAGAAGCAACACATCGCGCGTGGCAAGCCCCACCGTATAAGCCGGCAAAAGGGGATTTTCGAAATTAATTTGCATCTGAATGGCGATGACCGCTCCGATAAACACTGATATAACAATAACCAACGGTATCGAATCGACACCAAGTTTGGATATTTCAACGACGTATCGTTTCAAGAATTCCCGCAGACGGTCGGGCTTCGTGAAAACTCTGCGCATAAAAAGAGCATACTGGCCGAACGTCTGCAAGCATGACGTTATAAACAACATATTATTTCATTAAATTTCCCACAAAATTAATAAAATTCCCCCACATCCCAACCGACAGAAAACCAATTAGTGATTTTTAGAGAGTTTTCGAAGAGCAGTTTTTCCAACAACCGCACAGCCATCCTTCTTCATTTTCGCTTTTACCACACCGACGGCACATCCAAATTTCGCCTAGTCCAAACCTCCGAGAGTGACTGCTCTCAAAATATTATCCTCATTATGGCGTATTTTTCCTAACTCTTGCAATAAAACCCTTTTTTTTTCGTAAGTTTGTATCAACGTTTTAGAAATACATATATCCAAATATGATTATCATCGGTATAGCCGGCGGCACAGGTTCCGGCAAAACTACAGTTGTAAAAAAAATCATCGAGTCACTTCCTGCAGGAGAAGTCAGCGTTCTCCCTCAGGACTCATATTATAAAGATTCCAGCCACATTCCGCCGGAAGAACGCCAGAAAATCAACTTCGACGAACCGGCCGCATTCGAATGGGAGCTGCTCATCAAA
>USOC01000071.1 GCA_900556245.1 uncultured Prevotellaceae bacterium | reverse complement strand
GGGCGTTACACCAAGAGTCTTCCCTCCCTTTTCAGCAATAGACACACCGACAAGAGGCTCTCCTCCCTCGTCTATCACAACTCCTTTGAATGTCAAAGTCTGACCGGACATGACAGCCGGCAACGTCAGGACAAACAATAGGGAAATCACTTTTATTGTTTTCAATCGATTCATGTATAACTAAAATTTTAAAGTAGGTTTTCGCTGTTTTTACACGCTATTCCGTCCGCTCCTCAAACGCCCGGCTTCTGGCTATCACGCATGCTCCGATCAAGCCGACTCGGTCGCCAAGATGCGACAGTACGATTTTCGTATCTTCATTCACCAAATTGAGGGAGTAGCGTCTCACACAGGTGCGCACGGGCTGCAACAAATAGTCGCCGGTGGCAGACAATGCGCCTCCAATGACCACCCTCTCCGGGTTGAACAGATTAATCAGCGCCGCAATCCAACGGCCAAGCATCTGTCCCACTTCCTCGACAAGCTCTATACAGAGCAAATCCTCTTTAGAGACGGCTGCGATAATATCATCAAGCGCAATCACTCCCGTTTCCGCATACTGGCCAGCCAACACGGAATTTTCTCCGGCCTCAAGACGTTCCAGCAGTTTGCGATGGAGAGCGCTTCCGGAAGCCTCTGTCTCCAGACATCCCTTTTTCCCGCAATGACACATCACTTCATTGTCACAAGTGACCATATGACCGAACTCCCCGGCAAAACCCGACTTCCCGGAATAGACCTTGCGGTCGATTATCATGCCAATCCCCAATCCCCAGCTGACGTTCACAAATATCACGTTACGCTCATTACCACAGTTGCCGCACATATATTCTCCGAGCGCCATCGCGCGCGTATCGTTTTCAATACACGTGCGAATGCCTATTTTGCGCGTCAAAACGTCGGCAAGCGACTGCTCCTCGAAATTAAATCGGCTATAGCTGTAGCCCGACCGGGGATTGACCCGACCGGAAATATTCAGATTTATATTGATGATTTTGTCCGCATCGACCGACAGCGACCGTATAAACGTGCGAATAATCTCGCAAAGCCGATCAAGGCCATCTGTCGTGTTTTCAAACATATATGGCACATCCGTGCTCTGTTCCACCATATCTCCACACAAGTCAATCAACCCCATGCTGACCGCATTGTTCTTTATATCGACTCCCGCAAAGTAACAGGCATCAGACTTCAGCCCGTAGAGCGACGGATGACGACCGCCGTTTGTTTCCAGCTTTCCCCGTTCCTCCAAAATACCTGAAGCTGTCATTTCCTCCACAAACTTGGTTACGGTAGGAACACTCAGCCCCAACGATTTCGTCAAGTCGGTAATGGTAGCGTCCCCATTGCCGATTACATACGAAATGATCTGCTTTTTCACCAGCGCTGATTTCGTGCCTTTTTCTATATCTGACAAAAGTGAGGTTATCATAAACTTTTCAATTCATCGCCACAAAGTAAGCTAACAATTTTTTAATATACAATTTTTTTAATAAAAAACTTTTGTTTAATAAATTATTTTCAAAACTATTGCGGTATAAAATATTTTATTTACTTTTGCATCTACATACTACCTTGAAATTTTATATACGCAATGGATAGAAGAATCTTTTTAAAGAATGCAACGATAGCAGGATTAGCCGGAATGCTACCGGGCAATCTCGTTGCAGGCGATTCCGAACACATTTCTGCCGGCGAAGCCCCCGCAGGGAACAACCTCTCCGCGCTTCCGATTACGGGCACATTTATCGACGAAATCTCACACGACATCCCACACCAGAACTGGGGCGAAAAAGAATGGGACGCCGACTTCCGCGCCATGAAAGCAATCGGCATCGACACCGTAATTATGATTCGGAGCGGCTATCGCAAATTCATTACCTACCCTTCAAAATATCTGATTGGACAAGGATGCTACAAACCATACACAGACCTGCTCGACCTTTTTCTCCGCCTGGCCGACCGCTACGGCATGAAATTTTATTTCGGGCTGTACGACTCCGGGAAATATTGGGACACGGGAGACATGACGGCGGAAATCGAACATAACCGTCACGTTGTAGACGAAGTATGGGAAAATTATGGCTCCAGACACAAAAGTTTCAGCGGCTGGTACATCAGCACCGAAATTTCCCGCAAAACCAAAGGAGCAATCGACGCATTCCATACATTGGGACACCAATGCAAAACAGTATCCGGAGGACTGCCTACGTTCATTTCGCCTTGGATTGACGGTAAAAAGGCCGTTATGGCGGCAAGTGCCCAAATCTCGAAAGCCGACGCCGTATCTATCCGGGAGCATGAACGGGAATGGGACGAAATTTTTTCCGGCATCCACGATGTTGTCGACGCCTGCGCTTTCCAGGACGGCCACATCGATTACGACGAACTCGATGCGTTCTTCGAAGTAAACAAACGGCTGGCCGACCAGTATGGCATGAAATGTTGGACAAACGCTGAAACCTGTGATCGTGACATGCCCATTGACTTTTTACCTATCAAGTTTGACAAGTTACGGATGAAGTTGGAGGCTGCCAAGCGAGCCGGGTATGACAAGGCCATCACTTTTGAGTTTTCTCATTTTTTGAGCCCCAATTCATCCTACATGCAAGCCAGACATCTCTACAACCGATATAAAGAATATTTCAACATCTGATATGGGAACGAATAAAAGCAATCTACGATACGCCACATTTCTCGCTTTTGTCGCCGCCATAGGCGGATTCCTGTATGGCTATGACACGGCTGTGATTTCAGGAACAATCGACCAAGTTACGCGACAGTTCAACCTTGACGTTCTACAACAAGGCTGGTACGTCGGATGCGCTTTGGCGGGAAGCATTCTGGGCGTAGCATGCGCCGGCATCATCAGTGACCGCGCAGGCCGGAAAAAAACGATGATTCTTTCGGCGGTTCTGTTCTCCGTCTCCGCCATCGGATGCGCCTTTGCTCCCGACTTCTCCCAACTCGTGGCATACAGAATCATTGGAGGGGTCGGAATCGGCGTGGTGTCAATCATCTCACCACTCTACATTTCGGAAATTGCGATTGCCGACTACCGCGGACGACTGGTTTCGTCCTACCAACTGGCCATCACAGTCGGATTTCTCGGCGCATATCTGGCCAACTACGGACTGCTACAATTCGCCCCCTTTGCCTCTGAATCGCCCATTGCGCCAATCGCCCAAATTTTCGGAACCGAAAATTGGCGTGGCATGCTCGGCGCAGAAGCCCTCCCGGCCCTGACTTTTCTATCCGTGATTTTCCTGATTCCGGAATCGCCAAGATGGCTGACGCTGAAAAAGCGCGAGAATGCGGCGTTCGGCATTCTGCGACACATCTATTTCGACCGTGAAAAAGCAGAAAGCGAAATGGACTCCATCAAAGCGTCGGTTGCCAAACGAGACGGAAACGAATGGCAACTGCTAAAGCGGCCTGCCGTACTCAAAGCGGTGGCAATCGGCGTTGCCATCGCCATCCTCGGCCAGTTTATGGGGGTCAATGCGGTGCTCTACTATGGGCCTACAATCTTTCAGCAAAGCGGACTTTCGAGTGGTGACTCGCTATTCTACCAAGTGCTGGTAGGCTCCGTCAATATGCTTACATCCGTACTTGCCCTGCTTATCATTGACAAGATTGGACGGAAACGACTCGTGTATTACGGCGTAAGCGGCATGATAGCATCGCTGCTGATGATAGCCGCATACTTCACAAAGGGCGCAGCATGGGGTATCCCCAATTGCGCTGCTCGTGTTGTTTCTGTTCTACATTTTCTGCTGTGCGGTATCGATTTGCGCAGTCATTTGGGTACTGCTCTCTGAAATGTACCCGACAACCGTGAGAGGCACGGCAATGTCGATTGCCGGATTTGCCCTATGGATAGGGACTTACCTGATTGGACAATTGACCCCCTGGATGCTTTCCGCATTGTCTCCCGCAGGCACGTTCCTGATGTTTGCGGCCATGTGCGTCCCCTACATCCTGATTATCCGATTCCTCGTTCCCGAAACGACAGGAGTCAGCTTGGAAAAAATTGAAAAAATATGGATTGAAAACGAAAAACGAAACTCTTCAAAAACACTATAAAAATGGACAAGAATATAAGCGCTCTCTCCGAGCTATACCGCAAGGAACTGACGGAAAACGTCATCCCGTTCTGGCTCGACAAATCACAGGACACCGAATGCGGCGGATACTTCACCTGTCTGGACCGACAAGGAAACGTATACGACACCGACAAATTCATCTGGCTTCAAGGAAGACAAGTATGGCTGTTCTCCATGCTCTACAACAGACTGGAGAAAAACCGGAAATGGCTCGACTGCGCCATACAAGGGGGCTAATTCCTGAAAAAATACGGACACGACGGTAACTACAACTGGTATTTCTCGCTGACGCGTGATGGCAAACCGCTTGTCGACCCCTACAATATATTCTCTTATACTTTTGCCACTATCGCATTCGGACAACTGAGCCTCGCAACAGGAAATGCGGAATATGCAGAAATCGCCAAACGCACTTTCGACATCATCCTGTCGAAAGCGGACAACCCGAAAGGAAAATGGAACAAAATGCATCCGGGCACGCGCGACATGAAAAATTTCGCCTTACCCATGATTCTTTGTAATCTAGCTCTCGAAATCGAGCATCTGATTGACCAAGACTATCTGAACAAGACCATCGACAACTGCCTGCACGAGGTATTGGATGTGTTCTACCGACCCGAGCTCGGTCTGGTCGTTGAAAACGTCACTGCCGACAACCGACTTATCGACACGTTTGACGGGAGACACATGAACCCGGGACACTCCATCGAGGCAATGTGGTTTTGCATGGATCTCGGCGTCAGACTTAACCGCCAAGACATTATTGAAAAAGCCACCGACATCACACTGCGTACGCTCGAATACGGATGGGACGAAAAATATGGCGGCATATTCTATTTCATGGATCGAAAAGGCTGTCCTCCCCTGGAACTTGAATGGGACCAGAAACTCTGGTGGGTACACATCGAGACTCTTATCTCACTGCTCAAAGGCTACCAGCTCACAGGAAAGGAAGAATGCTGGCAATGGTTTGAAAAAGTTCATGAATACACCTGGAATCATTTCAAAGACCGTGAAGCCGGCGAATGGTTCGGCTATCTGAATCGACAGGGAGAAGTGCTGATTCCGCTAAAAGGAGGCAAGTGGAAAGGGTGTTTCCATGTGCCGAGAGGCCTCTATCAATGCTGGAAGACTTTGGAAAAAATCGCAGACAATCAATAAAAAGAAGAGACGCCATCCGGCGTCTCTTTTCATATTCCATTCGACTATTAAACTTGTAACAACAACTAAATACTTCATTTAAGTTCATTATCATCGGTTAAGGAATCCGACAATAATGGTAACACTACATTTCGTATTTCATTGTCCGCAAAGTTAGTCAAATATATCGTTGTGCTTCAAATATTTCGTATGTTATACAACATAAAACAAAAAAAGATTATTTATCTCCCGACAAATAACCTTCCTACCTTAAAATCTAATACCATGAAAAACTTACACAAAAGTATAACTATTTTTCCACATAGCAATACTTTCGGCAAAATATTTTCCCAAAATAACAAGATTTAACTACAAATCGTGGATTTTGTCAATTAAACACGAAAAACCACGTCATTTTGTCACAATCCCGTAACAAAACCCCTATTCCAACGGCAGCAACTCAAGAAAGCGCAGGCGCAAGTCGTCCCACGGCACATAGACCGACGGATTTCCGGGCAACAGATGCAGAGGGCGTTCGTTATAGTCGACACAGGCATAAACCCTCCCCGACTCCCCGCGGAAAAAGACAATCTGAAGATTGGATGCCATCGGGAACATCGCGAAGTCCTGCCACTCTTCGGCCACAGTGTCAAAATAATTGGTCAGATAGTAGCAACCGGGAGCTTGCACAAGAGCCATCAGCGGCATCAGCGTCCCCGCATGGCCGAAACGCAGCTTGGCGGCAATGTCGAGCCGCCCAGTCAAGACACTGTCTGCAGTCATGACAATATCCTGCAACAGAGGAGCGGCAATCTCCGCAGGGCGCGTCGAAACCTTAGAAGCCGAATAGAGCAAATATTGGCGGAAATTGAAAATCGACCACATGCTTCGATATTCATCAAGGGTGAAATAGGGCGACGGATCGTATGGCAACCCCATTGCATCCATTCCGGCAAGCACATAATACTCCGCCAAAGCCAATTCGGAAGCCTCAGCATAATCCAGCGGAAAATCTTCGCCAAGCACCCGGAGCAAAGGCTCAATGGACAGGTTCTTGGCCAAGAACTGTCCGTACGCCGCCCGATAGGCGGAATCCGTACGAAAAGCCTTATACGTCTCGTCAAGGTCAAAAATCCGCATCAAACGACTGAATCTCATCCCTG
>USOC01000070.1 GCA_900556245.1 uncultured Prevotellaceae bacterium | reverse complement strand
CCCTTCGCCAGTTGTACCGCACGCACGGCTTCTTTCGTGACAAGTACATCTCCGATACGGATCCCCTTCGTAAAATAGGGTTCCTTTAACAGTCCCTGTCGATCCATCAATCCCTCTTCCAGAAGCTTTTGTAACAATTTCACCATATCCGCACCCCAGATACCACGGTTTGCCCCGCCCTCGAAGGCAGGTCCCGCCGCCGTGGCACAGGCATACAGCTTCTGTCTATTTCCCAGCGCCATCTCACCATTGGTACCCAGATCGATAAGCAGCATAGGTTCCTCCTGCTCCAGCATTTGGCAGGCCAGTATTCCCGCTGTGATGTCCCCGCCGACAAAGGCAGACAATCCGGGAATAATATGACAGGGGACGCCTGCGATCTGTGTGTCTGTGGCTCCGCAATGACATACCTGAAAAGGTGCCCTGCCCAATTCTGCCGGATCCCAGCCCATCAGCAGATAAGTCATGGTGGTATTCGCCGCAATGACCATCTGTATAGACTCCTTCTCCTGCAGCTTTTTGGAAAACCGCTGCACTCCTTTTTTAATGAGATCCAGGACTTTTTTCTGCATATCCGTTGGAGGAGGTCTATCTTGGCCGTCCTCTGGACTACAGTTATGCTCCGCTGAGAGACGTCAAGACTTTGCGCACGGCGACGGTCGGCGAATCTGTCACGATTCTCCCGGAAGAAATATTCTCAGAGTGTTCAGCTCTTGAACAGGTCTCTCTTCCTGAAACTTTGACGGAGATTCCCCGGCTCGCATTTCGCAAGTGCGCCAGTCTGAAGTCGATTTCCATTCCGGCATCGGTGCGCAAAATCGGGGATGCGGCGTTTGCCGGATGCCTGAAGCTGGAGCGAGTGGAAACCGGCGACCTTGCCGCCTGGTGTGGCATCCGGTTTGCCTATGGAGAGAGCAACCCGCTGGTGGCGGCCGGCCATTTGTTTGTCGGAGGTAAAGAGGTGACAGATTTGGTGATACCGTCATCCGTGACAGAAATATGCGATTACGCTTTCTCCGGTTGTCACGGCCTGACGAGTCTCACCACCGGCGACAATCTCACGAAGATTGGAAAGGGTGCGTTTTTGAGTTGCTACGGACTGGAGCGGGCGGATTTCGGCAAGTCAATCGACATCGTCGAATACAATGCCTTTAAGGGTTGCTCCGGTTTGGAACGTGTCGTTTTTCAGAGCAGTTTGAAGATGATTGGATCAGACGCATTCAAGCAATGCGACGGTATCAGACGTGTCGACATTGTCGATTTGGCAGGATGGTGCGGGCTTTCTTTTTCCGGCGAAAGCAATCCGCTTTGCTATGGCGGGCATCTTTTCGTGAATGGAGAGGAAGTTGTCGATCTGTCTATTCCGGAAGGGGTGACCGAGCTTGGAGACTATGCCTTTAATGGCTGTGGCGGACTGGTCTCTGTCGAGATGCCCGCTTCGCTGGCGAAGATTGGTCATCGCGTGTTCCGCGACTGTCCCGACCTGAAGCGAGCGAAGATTGGCTCGGGTGTTGAAAAGATAGGAGGCAGTGTGTTCTACGGTTGCAAGGCGCTTGAGGAGTTGGCTGTGGAAAATCCGGTTCCGCCGGTGTTGGACAAACTGAGCTTTACACAGGAGCAGTATGCCACCCTGCCTGTCTTTGTGCCGGTCGGGGCGGAATCAGCCTATCGATCAGCGGCCTATTGGATGCAGTTCGAAAAATTGGCGGAGCGCGACTTTTCGTCGGTCGGGCAACTTGACCTTGGCGCTACTTCGGTTGTGGCTGTGGAAGGTGTCATCCGTATATTCGGAGTGGGAGAATCGTCCGTGAAGCGGGTTTATAATGTGAATGGCCAGCTTGTTTACGCCGGCAACGGCTCTGCGATTTCTTTGGCTTCTGGATTCTACATCGTGGTTGTCGGATCGGAGCGATTTGACGTCGTGCTGTAGGTTGGGTATTTTCGGGAACACGCAGGAATGCCATTGACTTTGCCCGGGTTGTCGGGTGTGGCATTGTCTGCGTGTCTCTTTTTCTTGGCGGAAATTAATTCATAAGAATGTAACAATTTGTCATTCTGATTTCTTGACAGATGAAAAATGACTTTCTGTCGGATGGTTGACGGCAAAATCAATCATGAAATGGAGAATTGACGCTTTTTTCTGTCAAACAGATAAAATTTGCCGGCTTTGAGGACTGAAAATTATTTGTTTTTCAGGAATATAAACCTTAATTTTGTGATGCAAAATAGAAAAGGACAAACCTGTATTTTTTTTCAGAGAATCAAATAGATACTATCTCAACAAGGTTGGAAATTTATTAACTAAATCAAATGATATGAAAAAAATTTACTTTTTATTTGTTTTTGCGGTGCTCGCTTCCATGACAAGCGCTTTCGCCGCCCCTGTGACTATTTGGTCGGAAGACTTTTCCTCGAACTCTTTGAATGGCTACCAAACCGTTGGATCGGGCACAAAACTTTATACTGAAGCTTTGGCGGGAGGAACTTCTCCCGAAATATTAATTGCTAAAAACGGAGGTTCTCTGACTGTCACGATTGCAGACTTGAAAGGATGTACCGGACTTTTGGATTTGACATTCAAGACAAATAGGACAAATATTACGGTATCGTCTTCGAATTCGCAAGTGGTTATTGAAGGAAGGGTAACCGGAACCGGAAATGATGGTAAATATACGATAAATGTTCCTGCTGATGTAACTTCCTTTGACTTGACTTTCTCTAATAATACCGGCAAGAACTTACGCGCAGATAATTTTCTCTTGACAGGTGAAGCTCCTACAGCAGAACTTGTATTGCCAGAAATTTCCGGGGCTGTGGAAGGAGCTACTTATTTTGACGAGACTCGCAATATTTTAATTACTTGTCTGACAGAGGGTGCACAAATATACTATACGGTGAAGAAGGACGGCGCGACTGTCGCTGAAAAGACAGACGCTGTTTCTCCGGTGGAACTGCCGTTGTCGGAAGCGGGCGTTTACGCGATTGAGGCGCTGTCGACCAAGGGCGACCAAATGTCGGACGTCGTGACGCTTAACTTCACCATTGCCACATTGCCGTTTGAAAAGATGGATCCGTCCGCTCCTAAAGAGGGTACTTATATGATTGCGGCAAAAGGAGATGACGGAAAGTATTATTTGATGCATAATTCTGTTGTAGCGAACTACTATGTCGGTGCTACGGAGTTTGACGTAGCTCTTGGCGAACCGACAAAGGACACCGCTAACTTGTTCTTCGTGGAGAAAGCAGAAGGCGGCTACTATATCAAGAACTTCAATCAGACTTATGTGTCGCTTATAAAAAGCGGAACACATGAGAACTTGAAGCCGGCAGAAGCGACGCCGTTTGTCTGGACTTTTGGGGGAACAGCGAATGCCGTTGTTGCAGGTTCCGCTGATTTTACAGGCACTATGCGATTTAAAATACACAACGGAACAACTCCGGAGTTCTTGTGCGATGAGGCTTCAGTACAACCGATGTTCCTGTATGTGAACAATGAGACTTCGGGCGTTGAGTCGTTGGCTTCCGCAAGCCGAGTGAAGGCCGTTGCCGGCGGTATCGAGGTTGTAGCCGACAAGGCATCAGAAGTGGTTGTCGTGAATGCGGCAGGACAGATGGTGGCTGTTGAAGCGGGGGCAGAAGGCGCAACTTTGGTGGAAGTGCCAGCCGGATTCTACATTGTCCGCACAGCTGACGAAGTGGTGAAAGTAATTGTCAGATAATAATCTGAATATATGTGATTAAAACCGAGAGCGGGTGGCAGTGATGCCGCCCGCTCTTTTTTCAGGACTAAAGCACTTCCGGAAAACGTGCTACAGGCAAATCATTTTTCTGTCCATGAGAGAGTGAAGCATTGGTATCTCAAGACCGCATGTCCGTTTGTCTCCCTCCCCGGGCAGAGGCTTCTCCTCCTGTTTCCTCCGTCTTTGACTTTGAAAACAGGGGAGGGTTGGGACTTTGTTTATCCTGCCCGGTTATACAAAAAATGTCGCGCCGCAGGGTCAAAACCCTGGGGCGCGACTTTTTATCTCGTATGCTTACCGTTGTTTCTTTCCTGCAATCAGGTGTTGGGCAATCTGCACGGCGTTGAGTGCGGCGCCTTTTTTGATTTGGTCGCCTACAACCCAGAAGGAAAGACCGAGGTCGTCGGCGATGTCTTTGCGGACGCGTCCGACATAGACGGGGTCTTTGCCGGCAATGAACAGCGGCATCGGGTACTGCTTTTCGGCAGGATTGTCGACCAGAACCAGGCCTTTGGCTGTGGAGAATGCTTTACGGGCCTCTTCGACGCTGACGGGCTGTTCGGTTTCCACCCAGATGGCTTCGCTATGGGCGCGCATAACCGGGACGCGCACGCAAGTGGCACTGACCGACAATTCGGGAGCGTGCATGATTTTGCGCGTCTCGTGGAACATCTTCATTTCTTCTTTGGTGTAGCCGTTGTCCTGAAATACGTCGATGTGCGGAATCACGTTATATGCCAATTGATAGGCAAACTTCTCGACCGTAGGCTCTTTGCCTTCTGCTATTTCGCTGTATTGATGCGTCAGTTCGTCCATGGCAGCCGCGCCTGCACCGCTTGCCGCCTGATAGGTCGAAACACGGACACGACGGATGGGCGACAGGTCGTTGATCGGTTTCAGCGCAACGACCATTTGGATGGTCGTGCAGTTTGGGTTCGCTATGATGTTGCGCGGAGCATTGAAGGCATCGTCGCCGTTCACTTCAGGCACAACCAAGGGAACGTCATCGTCCATTCGGAATGCGCTTGAATTGTCGATCATGATTGCGCCATATTTTGTGATTGTTTCGGCAAATTCTTTAGAAGTTCCAGCTCCGGCCGAAGTGAAGGCGATGTCAACGCCCTTGAAGTCGTCGTTGTGAGCCAATTCTTTGACAGTGTAGTCCTTTCCTCGGAAAGCAAACTGTTTACCTGCGCTGCGTTTCGAGCCGAAGAGTACCAATTCGTCGATCGGAAAGTTTTGCTCGTCGAGCACTCGGAGAACTTCCTGACCGACGGCACCGCTTGCGCCGACAATAGCAATTTTCATTTTGATGGTCTAAATAGATTAGTGAATAAATGCGGCATTTCGCGATGATTTTGTCGCTGTATGCCAAAATTTTATGCAAAATTACGACAAAAAGTCGGGATTGAGGCAAGGTTAACGGCTAAAATTCGCTGAGGCGAGATGATTTGGCTGTCTCGGCAAAATCATTCAATTAAATCAGATGCTTTTGCACCCGACTTTTCGCATCTTTAAATAAGGCAGGATGCGGTTCGGTACAGCCAAGTTTGAAAACTTTGTTTTCACTTGTCTCTACGCTCACCTTTCACTATCTTTGCCTTGTGAAGCCTTCAGGCTGTCTTGAACAAGCAAACTATGGAACCATTATTTGATTTTGGCATACATTTTCCAATTACCGATCCGACGTGGATTTTCTTTCTGGTGCTCGGAATTATTCTTTTTGCGCCCATTTTGTTCGGTCCGTTGAAAATACCTCATATCATTGGAATGATTCTTGCAGGAGTTGTTATTGGCGAGCATGGGCTGAATGTTGTCTCGCGTGACAGCAGTTTTCAGCTGTTTGGCAATGTAGGTCTGTATTATATCATGTTCCTGGCGGGGCTTGAGATGAATATGAGCGACTTTAAGTCGATTCGCGGCAAGGCTATCGTGTTTGGTTTGCTCGGATTTATCATTCCCATGGCTATGGGTTATGCGGTCAATAGCCTTGTACTTCAGTATGCCGCGGTTCCGTCGATGTTGATAGCTAGCATGTATGCCTCCCACACGTTAGTGTCCTATCCGATTGTCAGTCGTTATGGCGTGTCCCGGCAGCGAAGCGTCAGCGTTTCGGTAGGAGCTACGGCGATTACCGACAGTTTGACTTTGTTTTTGCTTGCGATTCTCGGCGGGCTTTATAAAGGGGACGGAGGTGACGGTTTTGAGTGGTTCTGGCTTGTGGTCAGGGTCGCAGTCCTGAGTGTAACGGTTATCTTCTTTTTTCCGCGTATCGGCCGGTGGTTTTTCAGAAAATACAGCAGCGGCGTACTGCAGTTCATCTTTGTGCTTGCCATGATGTTTCTGTCTGCAGGTTTGATGAAAATTGTCGGAATGGAAGGAATTCTGGGGGCTTTTCTTGCCGGGCTTGTGCTGAACAGGCTTATACCTTCGGTCTCTCCGCTTATGCACAACCTTGAGTTTGTCGGGAACGCGCTGTTTATTCCCTATTTTCTGATAGGAGTCGGAATGATGATCGACATGCGCGTGTTTGCCGGCGGATTAGATGTTGTTCTGCTGGTGGCCATCATGTCTGTCATGGCCATTTCCACCAAGTGGATTACAGCATGGCTCACGCAGAAACTTTGCAGAATGAGCGGCACGGAACGGTCGTTGATGTACGGACTCAGCACTTCGCGTGCCGCCGCCACGCTGGCTGTTGTGCTTGTCGGCTATAATATTATTC
>USOC01000069.1 GCA_900556245.1 uncultured Prevotellaceae bacterium | reverse complement strand
GATTCTGGAGTATGCACCGGAAAAAGAGCATCTGGAAGTATTGGATGTAGGATGCGGACCAGGATTTTTTGAAATAACACTGGGAAAAGAAGGACATCACGTGACAGGAATCGATATCACGGAAAATATGATTCATGAAGCCAGGGAAAATGTAAAGGCAGCCGGTTTAACTGCGGATCTGATGACCATGGACTGCCACAATCTGCAATTTCCGGATGAGCAGTTCGATGCGGTGACGGTGGCCTATGGCGTGCGCAATTTCGAGCATCTCGACAAAGGTTATGCAGAGATGTATCGTGTGCTGAAAAAGGGAGGCGTGCTTTGTGTCATCGAATTGTCGACACCCCGTAATCCTTTGGCGTTTGCTTTCTATCGTTTTTATACACGTTATCTCATACCGTTCGTAGGAAGGCGTATCTCAAAGGATGCGAGAGCATACAGCTACTTGCCTGAGAGCATTGCGGCTGTTCCGCAAGGAGAGGATATGCTCGGCATCATGCGTCGGGCCGGTTTCGAAGAATGCCGCACCTGTTCCATCTATTTGGGAGAAAAGCATTGAGACGGTCTCATTTGATTAATACGTTCGTATGAAATACAGCACATTTGTCATTCTTGGATTGGCCTTTATTTTCAGTATGTCTGCCATGAGATTGTCAGGACAGACCGGTATGCAGATTTTTGATATGGACCATCCTGATTATAAGATGGATGTTGAGCGATTCTGTTCGGTTTATTTTGACATCAGTAATCCTGGTCGGTATGGCGACAGTGAGAAAGTGAACTACCGTTATGTGAAGTTCTCCAAGTATCAGTATGTTTCCAGAACCGAAAAACATCCAGCCCTTGACTTTTATGTAAGAGCAGACAGTACTTTCTCTAAAGAGGCACGTTTTTGTGGCTTCGATTTTGGAAAATTAAATTTGACAGCAGACCCTGAGGGGACACTGTTGGCAATGGATTGCGAAACGGAGACTGACCGTGAAGGTTTCGAAAGCTTGTTGCAAGTCGTTACTCATCGATATGGAAAGCCGGATATCAAGGAAGCGGAAACTGGAGAAGACGAACTTGAAAACATCTTGATAAATCATATGGTAATCAATGATAAAGATGTGCCTGTTTATCTTTGGAGTCTGGAAGGTGAATATCTGGGATTGTTCTTAAAAAGAGCTGAGGTAGATTCGTTGACGGCAGAAATCGGTTCATGTCCTTTGACTGTCAAACTTTTCCGCGCGAAAAAGGAATTTGAGGATTTGCTTGTCAAGGTTTACGGTCCGGAAATTGAAAGTTTGATTGAACTGAAAAAATTTGAGCGGGAACTGTTGGGTAAATGACAGTTGTCGCTATAAATGAAAAGTGCGCCCCGATAGTTGACTCTAACTGTAGGTGCGCACTTTTTTATTCGAAATTACAACCGGACTTTTACAAGCGTTGTATGAATGGCCGCTGTATCAACCTCTTATTTCCGGCCGTTTCTGTAGACTGCTTTTCTGCTTGAGCCATCCGACAACTTTTCGATATAAATGCCGTCTTCAGGATTCTTGACTTGCCGGCCATAGAGGTCGTAGACAGCCACAACGGTTGCCGCGTCGGTCTCGATGCCTTCTACGGCTCCCTCTCTTTGCATTTCGAAGTCGCTTAATGTCCGCGGAGCGATAGCCGGGGTGGGCGCCATATAGTAGCAGATGCCTGTCACTTTCCATGTGTTGTCGAAATAGCCTGCGGTAGAACTGCCGGAAATGTCCGTATCGTGGAAATACCAAAGCCATCCGGTTTTTGTCCCATCGGATGTGACATGGTACGGGACGTTGAACTTTCCGTAGAAATCCGGGTCCGGATAGTTGCGGTATTTCTCGTCGAAGACGATTTCTTTCACTGTTACAAGCCGGAACATCACTTCCCATGCATCGCTGTTGCGGATTTGTTCGAACGTGAGTTCTTGCGGTGTGACTGTGTTGCCGCTCGAAACAACTTCCCATGAGTCTGTTTCTGCCGGAACAAGGTCTACGCCTCCGTCGTCAGAGAATACGACGCTGCCGACAATATTGGTGATGTTGTCGCCTTCGTTCACTTTCGACAGGTCGACTTCATCGTATCCGCATCCGGCAGCCGAACGGAATTCCGCTCCTGCTGTGGCATCTTGGGCATAGAACGTGAAGAAAGCCTTGTCGATGCAGGTGACGGTTGCTTCTCCTTTATAGAGGTAAACGGTGGTCATGCTGATGTTTTCCTCGTCGTAAAGTTCTTTGAGACTGTTGACGGTAACCGTTTCGATTGGACGCCAAGACAGGTTGACATTGCGTGCCGCCGCACCTGAAGTCAGCGTGATGTTGTCGCTGTTTTTGGCAATGTTGCCTGCAAGTAGTGTAATCTCAAGGTCGTAGCCTGTTTCCGATTGCGCTTGTTCTTTCGGAATGGAGCGAATTTCTCCGGTCGAGATTTCTCCGCTTGCCAGTCCGGAGATTGTAATGTCTTCCGTCAGGTTGGCTGCCTTGATGTTGATTTTCGTTTTGTAGGTCAGTCCCTGATATACTTTGCCATAATCGACTGACATCGTTGACAATGTGATTTCCGGGCTGTCCGGTTGTCCGGTCGATGCCGGTGTGAAAATCTCTTCCCATGTCGATGCCACACGTACCTCGTCGATTTTCACAGTCGGTGTCTTTGCCATGGCAAACGAGCCTTGTCGCAATTGGATGCCACGGATATCAGAGAGGGTTTCTGTCGAAGACGAAGCGTCGGAAACGGCAGATGCTGTCGGAATGTCGGATCCGTTTTGTGGGTTGACCCATAGGGTTACGATGTCGTTGTCTGCACCTTCCTTCTGCTCGTACTTGACAACAATCAGATAGGTCGTGCCGAATTGGTAGGTTTCTGCGCTCCAGCTGACATCCGCTTTTGAGAGTCCGGCGTTTCTGACACAGCGGTTGACCCCCAGGTTGAATCCTCCGTCGTCTGTTGTGCGGGCAAACAGTCCTCCCCCTTCGCTGCCGGTCACGCTGTCTCCGAATTTAGTCGGATCGGCAGAGTCCGAACCGGTGAGGCTGATGAATGCCGTAGTTTTTGACTTTGCGGCAAGGTCTTTGATGTTAATGAGTGCGGAGTAGTATACAGCTCCTTCAACCGGGGCTGATTCTTTGTCTTTGAAGATGATTTGCAGGCTTTCTCCGGCTTCATTGCTCAGGTTTGCCGAATTGCCTTTGTCGGCTGTTTGGTAGTCTTCATAAGTCAGGCTTCCTTCTTCTACCGAGATGGGGTAGCTGCTTTTTTGTCCATATTTTACCCAGTCACCTTTACCGTAAAGGCTTCCTGTAGGGTAGTCAAACGATTCGTTGACGAATGTCTCGGCATTGACTGTGGCCGATAACGAGGCAACGGTCAGGCATACACTTGCAAGAGTAAATTTTTGTTTCATCTGTGATTTTTTTATTTTTCTTGATTGTAAAGCAAATTGTTGTCCTTTTATTTCTTGATGGGTTTGCGTTGGTATGAGACAGTAGCTTCAGGCTTGTCCTTGAAATTTTCTGCAAGATAGCTATTTTATGTGTCAAAAGAAAATAAAAAAGGAAAAATGCTACCTTTTTGTCGCATTTTTCCTTTTTCGGATAAATCGTTGTGATTCGAAATTTTGTCAGTCGCGCTCTTTGATGAAGCCTAAGCGGTAGGCGGCAAGCAGCTGTTTCAGTTCTTTGATTTGCCTAATCAGTTCTTTGCCTTTGTCTGTATCTTTCACGAGCATCCGCTGGCTGTTGAATTCCACCAGAAATGAGTTTGACTTGATGTCAAGTCCTTCTTCGATGGCTTTCTGCCGTGACTCGAACGGTTCGTGCTGAACAAGTTGCAGGGCGCGTGAATGGAACACGAGCGTGTAGCCGGCTATGCCGGTCTCCGGCTGGTAGGCTCGCGAAAATCCGCCGTCGATTACAAGCATTTTTCCGTTAGCCTTGACCGGTTGTTCGCCTTTGATTGTCTTGACCGGTACATGGCCGTTGATGATGTGGGAATGAGGGTTGTCGATTCCGAATTCCAGCAAAATGCGGTTGCAGATATCTTCTTGGTCGCGGAGCTTGTAGTATGCGCCTTTTTCTTCTTTGTGCATATCTTTGTCGGCGATGAAATAGCGTTCGAACGTTGCCATCTTGTCTTTGTCGAAAAGTGGAGAGCCGGGGCCGCACCAGAGATACCATGTGTAGTCGAGAGCGAATGCTGCATCGTCGTCTTTGTCGAAATAGGCGGCTCTGGCCAATTGGTCGACTTTGTCGAGCAAGTTGCGTCCTTTGTATTTTTCTCCTCTGATTTCAACTTCTTTCATAGAACCGTCGTCGTTGAGCGGAATGGAGGCATGGAACAGGAGGTTGTTGTTGCATACCAGATACATGCTTCCATAGGTAAACAGGCAGCGGATGTGCTTCCGTAATTTTTCACTGTTGACAAATGAATTGTGGAGTTTCTCGACCAATTCTTCTTCTTCGGCTGTCAGACGGTATGGATCGGAGGGGTCGATAGTCGGAAAATGACTGTCGAGAAGAGGGTATTCTTTGCCGAATAGTCTATCTTTTCAAGCAGGAGTCGGTTTTCCATCTTAAACTCAGGGCGGCGTTTGATGGTTGCCGCTTCCAGTTTGAACTGGATTACTGCGATAGCCTTGTGCATCTGGGCAATCAGACGAAGTGTCTTTTCCGGATATTCTTTTTCTGCAAACTTCTTCTTCAATGCAAATACTGTGCATGGATCGTCGGCATAGGTGTCCATGGCAAAAGTGGCAAGAGGCAGGAGATTGATGCCATAGCCTTCCTCCAGTGTCGTCAGTGTGCCGTAGCGCATGCTGATGCGGATGACATTGGCAATGCAGCTGTCGTTGCCTGCGGCTGCTCCCATCCATAGCATATCGTGATTGCCCCACTGGATGTCAAAGTTATGATAGTTGCAGAGCGTGTCCATAATGATATGCGCACCAGGGCCTCGGTCGAATATGTCGCCGACAATGTGCAGGGAGTCGATGGTCAGTCTCTGAATCAGATTGCACATTGCAATGATGAAGTCGTCGGCACGTTCGGTGGAGATGATAGTGTTGATAATCTGGTTGATGTAGCCTTGCTTGTTCGGCTCGTTCACCGTCTCGTGGAGGAGTTCCTGAATGATGTAGGAGAAGTCGGTCGGCAATGATTTCCGCACCTTGGAGCGAGTATATTTCGAAGAAACGTTCTGGCATACTTTAACCAGTTGGTTGAGAGTTGTCTGATACCAGTCGTTGATATCCTCTTCTTTTTCTTTGATGAGCCGGAGTTTTTCCTGGGGATAGTAGATGAGAGTGCACAACTCCTTCTTTTCTGCTTCCCGAAACGAGTTGCCGAATATTTCGTTTACTTTTCGTTTGATTGATCCGGAAGCATTCTTCAAGACATGTTGGAAGGCTTCGTATTCGCCATGTATATCTGTCAGAAAATGCTCTGTCCCTTTTGGTAGGTTGAGGATGGCCTCAAGATTGATTATTTCAGTGCTTGCGCATGCTATTGTCGGAAATTGCCGGGAGAGCAATCGCAAGTAGTGTAGGTCTAAATTTGTTCCTGTTGGGAATGAGTTTTCAGTATCCATTCTTTTTTCTTTGTCGTTTGGCGCAAAATTACGAAAAATAATTGACAGATTTCGCTGCGAAAGTATTTATTGCATAAAAAGCTTGTTTGCGAAAGAGTGTGGCGGTAGATGAAGGGTTGCATCCTGTATTATGGAAGACACAGGCATTCGAGAGCAGAAGGATGTGAATTAGTAACTTTCACTGACTCGGACTATGCGTATGCCGGTGTTATTACGCTGGCGTCTCATCATTTCAAAGAGATTGTCATCATCGATTATCACTTCCTTTTTACTCGATGAAGCATGTAGCAGGTGTGGCTTCCCGTCAACAAAACGAACGATGCCGAGATGCACAACGTCAAGTCCGTCGATTTTTGTTGTCAGGCAAATAATGTCGCCGTTTTGAAGTTCGCCAATCAAATCTTTTTTGTTTAGATTCTTCTTGTTGATGTATGGGAACTTGTGCATATTGTAGCAGGATTCAAGATTGCGTATGCCGGCAAAGTTTGCACTGTCGGCAAGAGCCGGATATTTGTCGCGGTTCACACTCATGAAATTCAGAGTCTTGACAATGGTTTCCGAATGGGGCATACCGGATGTGATTTCTCTGAAATTGCCACGGGCCGTGTTGTCGACAATCCAGGCGCTGATATAGTGCAGTCGTGATGGATAGCCGTTGAGTTGGCCGGCGCGATAGCGTATGTTTTCCAGTTGGGCGGCGTAGGAATACCATGTGGGGGTGTTGGTCAGCGATGCTTTGGTCAGGGCAATCAATGTCTCCACAAAGGTAGTGCAGTCGAGTTGGTCAACATTGATGGTCAGCATTTCCGTTTCGCCTTCCAATGTGTGAGCCACATAGGGCGTTCCAAGCAATTTGTCGGCGAAGAAACTCATGTAGT
>USOC01000068.1 GCA_900556245.1 uncultured Prevotellaceae bacterium | reverse complement strand
AATATATTCGACGCCATGTTTGCCTCCCTGTCCTGCATCTGCATCAACGGTTTTGGCTATGGATTCACTGGCTCCAGTTTCGCACACATCAACGACTTTGGAAAATGGACAATGTCGTTCCTGATGTTGGCCGGACGTTTGGAATTTTTCACCGTCGTTATATTGTTTACAAGAGCTTTTTGGTATAAATAAGAAAAAATCGGCTATCTTTGACCGCTTAAACACAAAGGGGATTTCTGCCTCGTGACAATAATTCAACGGTCTAAAGAAATCCGCAGTCTCCATTAATTAAAACGAACTATGGCATTGAATTTCGAAGAATACAACCCTGTCTATAAAGACGACGACAAAATGACAAGCGACAATGATTCGCAACAAAGGAAACCGAAACGCAAGGAGAAACCAAAGAAAAAAGGCGGGCAATCCAAAAGCTGGATGCCTTCAATACTCACCGACAAACGACTGCGCTATGTGTTAGGATTTGCAATCCTGCTTTTTGCCGCATATCTGTTGCTGTCAGGCATTTCATACTTTTCCAACGGTGATGCAGACCAAAGTCTTGTCGAATCAAATAAAATTCTTGAAAATGCGCAAAAACATGAAATCAAGAACTATGGAGGTCCGTTAGGAGCGACATTAGCGGAATTTTTCTTCAACAAAGGTTTCGGATTGGGAGCTTTCTGCATCATATACATGTTTTTGGCCATCGGCTTAAAGCTGATTGGACAATTCAAATATCGCATCGCTTCGACTTTATTGATTTCATCTGTTGCGACAGTGACACTGTCGAGCCTTTTCGGATTGGCTGAAACAGCATCCGGAAACCATTCTTTCTATGCAATGGGTGGAGCACACGGATACTATTTGAATGAATTTCTGTACAACGTCAGCGGAATGTTTGGCTGCATCGCCGTCAACCTATTGCTCATTGCGATTTTAATAGCCCTGACAATCAATATGCTCTCCCACGTTTTCCGCTATTTCCGCCAGATTGTTGCCAATTATCGTCTCCGGCAAATGCAACGGCGAAGCGAAGAGGAACAGGAACGCATCAACACTTTCGACGAAGCCCAACAGAAGGAAACTCGCCAACAACCTATAATTCCGCAAACGCAACCGGACACTGAGGAAACGAATCAAATACATGAACAAGAGCCGAACCCCCTCGAAATGCCGAAGCCGGAAGAACGGCAAAAAGAAACAAGCGAGAGCAATAAAGTGACGGATTGTCCAACAGAACAAGAAAACCCAGCAATCACCCTCCATACCGGGAACAAAAGCAAGGACAATCCGGCTGACATTCCAATCGTTGTTCGACAAGGAACAATTGAAAAAGCACAGTCTATCAACGAGCAACCGTTCGACCCGACAGCCGAACTGTCGAAATACAAATTTCCGCCCACCGGACTACTTCAGGAGATTCCAGACAAAGGGCCCAGCGTCGACATCGCAGAACAAGAAGAAAACAAAGAGCGTATCACAAAGACTCTTAGCGACTATGGCATCCAGATAAGAAGCATCGAAGTATGCGTCGGCCCAACAGTAACTCTCTACGAGATTATCCCGGCCGAAGGGGTGCGCATTGCAAAAATCAAGAACCTCGAAGACGACATCGCGCTTAGCCTGTCCGCTTTGGGCATCCGCATTATAGCTCCAATCCCCGGCAAAGGGACAATCGGCATCGAAGTGCCGAACCGTGAAAAAAGAACGGTGTCGATGAAAGCAATCATCGAATCGAAGAAATTTCAGGACAATCACTACGACCTGCCTATCGCGATGGGCAGCACAATTTCTAACGAGGTGTTCATTGCCGACCTGACGAAAATGCCGCACATTCTGGTGGCTGGTGCAACCGGACAGGGAAAATCGGTTGGTCTGAATGCAATAGTCACGTCACTTCTCTACAAGAAACATCCGTCAGAACTGAAATTCGTCATGATTGACCCGAAAATGGTGGAATTCAGCATGTACTCCAAACTGGAGTACCACTATATTGCCAAAATGGCCGGTGAAGAGGAATGCATCATAACCGATATGAACAAAGCGGTTTCCACACTCAAGTCGCTTGTCGTCGAAATGGAAAACCGCCTCTTGCTTCTTCGAGACGCCAACGTCAGAAACATCAAGGAATATAACGACAAATTTGTCAAGCGCAAACTGAATCCGGAAAAAGGGCACAAATTCATGCCCTACATTGTCGTCATCATTGATGAGCTGGCAGACTTGATTATGAACATCGGGCGAAAAGAAGTGGAAACTCCGATTGCCCGCATCACCCAGAAAGCAAGAGCCGTGGGCATCCACATGATTCTTGCCACACAACGCCCGTCGACAGACATTATCACAGGTGTAATCAAAGCAAACTGTCCGGGACGAATCGCCTTCCGCGTGACACAGATGGTGGACAGCCGCACCATCATCGACCGCTCAGGAGCACAGCAACTAATCGGACGGGGAGACATGCTCATCAGCTACAACAACGAAATAACGCGCGTGCAATGCGCATTCGTCGACACGCCGGAAGTTGAAGCAATCGCCAACTACATCGAAGAACAGGTAGGATTCGAAGAAGCCTACGAACTGCCCGAATATACTCCAGATATGGAAGAAGGAACAGGACCGGCCGCGATGGGAAGCCTTTCCGAACGTGATTCCCTCTTTGAAGAAGCGGCTGCATTCATCGTTGCAAGCGGACAGACAGCTTCGACTTCATCGCTGCAGCGTCGCTACTCCATAGGTTACAATCGCGCCGGAAAAATCATGGATCAGATGGAAGCTGCCGGTATTGTCGGACCCAGCCAAGGTGGAAAACCGCGCCAAGTGCTTATCGACTCGATACAGCTTACGGCTATGCTTGAACACAACCGCGAATAAACAAAACGATATGAAACAGATTTTTTTCATCATCCTGCACAGCATACTGCCTTTGGCAATGTTTGCAGGAAACGGGGACAAGGCTGTGGCAGACATGGTCGCAGCCTATAACAAAGCCAAAGGCATTTCCGCATCCTATGCCATCTCCTCGCCCGACGGCAACTACGCTGGCAACATCATAATGCAAGGCAACAAGTTCCGCATCCTGTCTCCAGACATGATTTGCTGGTTCGACGGAAAAACGCAATGGAGCTACAGCACCATCAGCCAGGAAGTAAACATCATGCAGCCGACGGCAGAAGAATTGCAGATAGTCAATCCAATAGCTATTATAAGCAACTTCCGTAACGGCTACGATGCCACATTGCTTAAAGCTCACTCTGAAACGGCCATCCGCCTGCGCCTCTCCCCCAGAAAAGACACGTCGTCAGACATCAAAAGCGTGGAAGTAACAGCCGACAAAAAAACACTTCTTCCCCAAAAAATTACATTTTCACTGAACGATAGGACTCAAATGAACGTTATTATCAGTAACTATACAACCGGAAAAAACTACCCGACCGCTACATTCTCATTCGACAAGAAGATGGTACCTGCCGGAACTCCGGTTGTCGATTTGCGATAAACAAAAAACATACAAATATGACACAATCCACCAAATGCCTCATCATCGGATCCGGTCCTGCCGGATTCACGGCGGCCATCTACGCCTCGCGCGCCAATCTTTCGCCTGTTCTTTATGAAGGAATGCAACCGGGCGGACAACTCACTACGACCACAGAAATTGAAAACTTCCCCGGCTATCCGGAAGGCATTACCGGAACGGAAATGATGGACGATTTGCGCAATCAGGCCGCAAGATTCGGCGCTGAAATCCGCGACGGCGTCATCGACAGCGTTGATTTTTCAACCCGTCCGCTGAAAGCCATTGCCGACGACGGAACGGAAATCCTCGCCGACACCGTAATTATCGCAACCGGAGCTTCCGCCAAGTATCTGGGTCTGACGGACGAGCAAACTTACGCCGGAAGAGGCGTATCGGCATGCGCCACTTGCGACGGGTTCTTCTATCGCAAGAAAACGGTTGCTGTCGTAGGCGGCGGCGACACAGCTTGTGAAGAGGCTACTTATCTGAGCAACCTTGCTTCCAAAGTATATATGATTGTGAGAAAAGACCATTTGCGTGCGTCGAAAGTGATGCAGGAAAGAGTCTTTTCAAACCCGAAAATTGAAGTGCTGTTCAACACGAACACTGTCGGACTGACCGGAGAGAAGAAGGTGGAAGGAGCAAGGCTCGTGCGTTTCAAGGGAACAGACAAAGAAGAACTGTTCGACATCGCAATCGACGGTTTCTTCCTCGGAATCGGACACAAGCCGAACACCGACATTTTCAAAGAGTTTATCACGCTCGACGAACAGGGATACATCGTCACCGACGGCGTGACGACAGCGACCAACGTGCCCGGCGTATTTGCGGCCGGCGACGTAGCCGACCCCCACTACCGTCAGGCCATCACCTCCGCCGGAATGGGCTGCAAGGCCGCCATCGACGCCGAACGCTTTCTCCTCGGCAAATAATCCTGAATTCATTCAGCCAGACAAATATGCAAAAACGAGACACTCATACCGAACGTCTCGTTTTTACTTTTCCCGGGAATATGCCACAGATCAGAACATCTTGTCCGGATATTCGCCGGCCTCATGAAGTGCCGCAAGTTTTTCAACAACGGAAGGACGGTCTTCGGCATAAGTCACTCCAAACCATTTCGATGTAGTATCGAGCACTTTTACCGTTCCTGTTCCGTTTTGTATCATTTTGTTGACAACCATCGGAATGAAATATTCAGATTTAGGCTTCTCCATATTTTCTTTCAGGAATTCCACGAAATATTCCTCGCTATAATCAAAATAATCCGGAGTAAAGCCCCACATGTTCATAGAGACAAGCGTGGATGGATCGAGATGTTGCACAACGCCGTTTTCGTCAGTGAAAACGATTTCGCCGGCCTCATTGTATCCAATTGCCGTACGCTCAACAACCGTATCAAGATAGCCGTCCTTCTGCCCGCAGACACCACGCGACACCGTACCGCTCTCCGACATCGTGTTGCCCACATGGAAAGCCACCATACAATAGTCGCCCTTACGAGTGCGTTCACGCATCAATTCCTGCGCCATCACCTCGAAAGTGTTGCGTCCATAGAAATCGTCAGCATTAATGACAGCAAAGGGTTCGTTGATAACACCTTTTCCCATCAGAACGGCGTGGTTCGTTCCCCAAGGCTTCGTGCGTTCAGCGGGACAAGCAAATCCTTCAGGAAGTGCATCTATTGACTGAAACACCGTTGCTACAGGAATATGCCCTTCATACTTTGACAAGATGATTTCTTTGAAGTCTTGCTCAAAATCTTTTCTGATTACAAACACAACTTTTCCAAAACCGCTTCTGATAGCATCGTAGATTGAATAGTCCATTATCGTTTCACCATGAGGTCCAAGACCGTCAAGCTGTTTCAAACCTCCATAACGGCTGCCCATTCCGGCAGCAAGTACAAATAATGTTGGTTTCATTCTAAATCTATTTGGTTTCTAAACTTGAATATTATAGTCTGTCGATATTCATCCCCCGGTTCAAGCCGTTGCGACGGGAAATTAGGATGATTCGGAGCATCAGGCATGCCCTGGCACTCGATTGCCACACCGTCATAATCCTGATAGCGGCTGCCTCCCTTACCCTGAGGACACCCATCAAGCCAATTACCGGTATAGACATGAACCGCCGGCTGAGTCGTGGCAACCTCAAGAATGCGGCCACTGACAGGACTGCAAAGCCTCGCTGCCGTAACAAGCCGCCCCGGTTGCCAATCCTCTACCGCCCAACTGTTGTCATATCCTTTGCCATATTTCAAAGCCGGAAAATCTGCCTTGATGTCTCTTCCTATCGGTTTGCTCTCAGTAAAATCCATTGGTGTACCGCCCACAGAAGCCAATTCTCCGGTCGGAGCCAACGTTTCGTCTGTTACGACATAGGCAGACGCCTTAATCCAAAGCTCATGGCCAAGGACACATCCGCTGTCTGCGCCGTCAAGGTTGAAATAACAATGGTTTGTCAGATTGACAATCGTAGTCTTGTCACAAACGGCACGCAAGTCAAGACGCAATTCGCAGTCGTCCGACCACGTATAGACCGCTTCCGCTTTCATCTCGCCGGGATAACCTTCCTCACCATCAGGGCTGAGAAGCGAAAAGACCACACAATTATCCTCTATAGCACAATCCCAGATACGATTGGCGAAACTCTCCGGACCGCCGTGCAGAGCATGTGGTCCGCAATTGCATTGCAGCTGACAGGCTGTACCGTCCAGTTCAAACCGTCCGTTGGCAATGCGGTTAGCGTAACGTCCGGGAATCTTCCCGGCAAACGGGCCGTCATAGAAATAATCCGCCACGTCAGCATATCCCAACGCCACATCTTCCAAATGCCCGTCCTTGTCGGGAACAACGATGGAAAGGATTCCCGCCCCCAAAGACGATAGGCTGACGGAAGCACCTACAGCGTTTGTCAGCGTAAAAACGGTAATTTCACCCTTGGCACTGTCTGTCTTTGTCGATTCTATCTTCATCCTAT
>USOC01000067.1 GCA_900556245.1 uncultured Prevotellaceae bacterium | reverse complement strand
CAAGCACCTCGAGAGCGGCCCCGCGCGCGCGGCCGACCCGCCAGCCCACGAGTCCCAGCGCAATACTGTAGCGCCCGCGAAGCAGCGACTGCCAGTCGAGTCCTGTGTCGGCCAATGCGCCCTTCACCATTGTGGTGACAGGCACTTCCACCACTTGCGCGTCGAGGCCGATTTCCTTGTAGGGGTTGTCGGTCGTGTAGAGCGCTTTTTTCAAATCTGATTCTTTGAATGAATCGATGTCGACGATGGCTACTCCACCTTTTTTGAGGAAGCAGGCATGGCGTTTCAATGCTGCGGGATTCATAGCCACGAGCACATCGGCCTGGTCTCCCGGAGTATGAACGCCTTTACCGATATGAACTTGGAATCCGGATACGCCGCTGAGCGTTCCTTGCGGAGCCCGGATTTCCGCCGGATAGTCGGGGAAGGTTGAAATCTGGTCGCCCATTCCTGCCGACACGTTTGAGAAGATGTTGCCGGCAAGCTGCATTCCGTCGCCGGAGTCGCCCGAAAATCGGATGACTACATTCTCAAGAGTTTTTACATTGGTCTTTTCTAACATTTTAGTTTTATCAGGTTTGTTGGTATTATTTTCTTGTCCGGATTGTGTTGTTCCGTTGTATGCGCAAATTTAATTCTTTTTCGATGATTCGTGCAATGATTCTTGAAATAAAACCGAAAATGCCTGTTTGTTATCGTGTTTTAAGATTTTTTCGGTTTCGGGGAATGTCAGCAATGCGGGCAAGCATCTTGGAAAGTGCGTTGAGATTGCGTCCGCGACGCTCTGCTTCTTCCGCTTTCTTCGGGTCGGCCTGTAGGCCTCCAAGTCCGTTCCGGAGACAGGTGGCGTAGGCGTAGGCCGTCTCCTTGTCGAGCAGTCCCTGCTCGTCAGCCATACGGAAGTAGCGCACGGCAAGTGTGTCGTTTTTGGGGAAACCGTCTCTTCCGAAATAATAGGCCTTGCCGAGCAGTCGTTGTGCCGGGGCATATCCGTTGTCTGCGGCCTGCTGAAACAAACTGTCGGCTTCGCTTATGTCTGCGCCTTTTTTTGCGATGGTGTAGAGCATCAGTTTGCCCATATCGCTGTCGGGGACGGATTGAAGCAGGACAATGGCTTGGCGCAGCAGACTGTCGCTTTGCTGCTTGCCGTCCGCTTTTTCCGACATTTCGATGGCGCAAAGGGCAGACAAAACGATTCCTTCGTCGAAACCTTTGCGAGCCAGCGAGGCGGCGCATGAGTCAGCTCTTTCGAAGTCAGACCGGAAGATGTGAGCCAAAGAGGTCAGGTAGAGGCCGAAGGCCGTAGTGTCGGGGCGTGAAGGATTGGCATATTGGCGGAGAAAGGCATAATTGTCTTTTGCCGACATGGATTGTGCCATCCATGTGGCGGCGAGATGAAAATTGCGACTGCGTCCTTTTCCGTCGCGGAATTTGCAGGCGTAGTCCCATTGTGCGCGTGCAGAACCGGCTATCGCTGCCTTTTTCAGCAGGCTGTCGGCTTGCGGGAGGTCGCGTCGGACGCCATCGCCGGTTGCCAGCCGTCGGCTAAGGTCGTAAATCGCTTGTGGAAATCCTTTGTCGGCGGCCTGGCGCATATGGTCGTAGCCTGCTATTGTGTCGCGGTTGGTGCCGATGCCTTTCATACAAAGCATTCCACAATAATATAGCGACGAAAGGTCGCCTTTGTCTGCAGCTTTCTGAAACCATTCGACGGCTTCCTGCTCATGTCCGCTGTTGAGGAGGCTGAGAGCAGTGTCGCGAAGTCGGGAGGCGGAGTCTGTTTCGCAAGTCAGACGTTCGGATTCGCCGGCAGGAGATTGAGCATTGGTGAGATATGCGGGCAAACAGATGACTGCGACAGCCAATAGCTGTCGGAAAAAGTCTGAATATACTGTTTTGCAAGGCCACATGACTGTCGTGCTTAAAATACGATGATTGTCCCGACGGATTCTGTTTCCGCTTCGCTTTTTGCGGGTTCCGGCTTGTTGCCGGACGGATTGGATTCTTCTTTTTTCCCTTGCTTTCCTCCGTCAGTATTGGCTGACGGTGTCCTGTGTGGTTTTTCTTTTGGGGCTATTTTCTCTTTGGGAGGAAGGAAACCGATGGCCATGGTCACTTCGGTAGCAACAGGCTTGCCGTTTTTGTCCAGGAGAGGTTTTAATTTCGGCATCATTCCCACCAATCGTAGAGCTTCGCCGTCAAAAGCCGGGCTGAGGCTTCTCTTGATGCGTATGTCTTCGATTCCTTGGGTTTCCGTCAGTCGGAAACTGACGGAAACAATGCCTTCTTTCGGACCGTCGCCTGTCTTTTCGGGATATCGCTTGTTCTTGTTGATAAAATCGCGAAATCCGTTGTCTCCTCCCGGAAAAACGTCGCTGATTTTTGCAAGAGCTGTCGTGTCGGATAGTTCTTCAGTCTTGATTTCAGGAAAGGGTTGTTGTTCTGTGCCGTTATTTGTAAATGCTTGTAGTATGGCGAATGCCAATAAGACAGCCGCCAATCCGATTAGAAGCGCGACCAGCCATTTGGCCGGGCGTTTGGCTTTTCCATTGTATGGAGCCTTGATGCAGACAGTCTCCTGTGGCCGGGTTTCGGAGGGGATAGCCGGCATTTCTCCGGCTACATTGTCCACGCGGATAATCCATGCGGTGTTATTGTCGCCGCTGTTTTGGCAGATGGATGCAATTTGATTACGTTTCTCCCTGTCGGAAATATTCGACGAGAGAATTTTTACCAACGTTTCATCGCTGATTTCGCTTAAAACGCCGTCAGAGCAGAGAAACACGTAGTCTCCCGGCTGTATGTCGGTGATGTTGATAGTCGTGGCTGTGGGTCGTTCGCCGTTGGCTCCAGTCACGCCGATTGCTCTTGTAATGACGTTTCGGCGGGGATGGTTTTTTGCCTGTTCCTCGGTAATCGCTCCTGCACGTACTAATGCCTGTACCAAAGAATGGTCTTCTGTCCGGTAGATGATTCCGGCTCCTGGACGGATATAGTATACGCGGCTGTCGCCGATGTGGGCAATAAAGCATCCGTTGCGATGGAATGCCGCAAAAGAGAGGGTTGTCGCCATTCCTCTGTTGCTGTCGTCGGTCTTTGCTTCCAGCATCGCAAAGGCATGGTCGAGTGCTGTCTCGAAATCGGGTAGGGAGAGTTCGTCGGAAGCGGAAAACGAAGAAAGAGCCTCTCCGAAAGCGTCGCAGACCGTACGGCTGGCTACTTCACCTTTCTCACTGCCTCCTACGCCGTCGCATACTAAAAAGTAGGATTGAGAGGCTTTCGGCTCGTCGCAGTCGGGGAAGCGCGAATCCTCTTGGTTGTGCCTCAATCCGAGCTGCTGAAACGAAAATGGTTGGCTCAATCTGATTTCCATTTTTTTTCAAGTTATTTTTTTTCGAAAATGAATGTGGTTTTTCCCAATGTGATTTTATCACCGAACGCTAAGAAGATGCTGTCACCCTTTTTCAAGGTCCTGTCGTTGCAGATGACCGGGTTGGTCGCATTGAGCACGGTCATTTTATAGGCAATTGCATTGCCTTTGCGGTCAGCGATGATGCAGACAGACTTTCTGCTCATTGTCGGGTCGTTGTCTATGGAGATGTCGCTTGGCAACTGTTGGTCAGTTCGTCCTACGGTAGTTACGGCTTCGTTCAGATCAAAGCGTCGGTCTGAGCCAAACAGTCCGCTTTTCAGTACCAGACAGCCACATTCGCATTCCTCAAGGTTGAGAGGCTTGGTCGGATTATGCGGTTGTTCTTGAGGATTTTCCGCTTTCATTTCATGGGCTTTTGCCTTTTCGACAATCTTTACCGGGAATTTTTTTCCACAGTGGGGGCAGTCAATCTTGTAGATGCCGGCTACACCCGGGTTCTTCAGATGCATTTGTTTCCCGCAGGCCGGGCAGGTGATGGGCAATAGTTTTTCCATTATGCTAAAGTTGTAGGGTCGATAATGTCATTTTCAAAAGAGAGGTTGAGGTCGGCGGCGTCTTGCGCGTCTTGCGCAATATAGCCGGTCTCGTCGATGAGGGTCATTTCCAAGTCGCTGACATTGACACCTCCGTTTATGACGGACAGCAGATTGCCGTCGGTGTCTGTGACGATATCGAGAATCTGGTCGTTGTCGACATCCACCATCACCAGTTCGTTGCCTTCGTTGTCGATTACCGATGCGGTGAGCATGGCTTCTCCGTCGACGGTATATACGTTGTTGATGTCCATCACTTCGAAGAGCATATCTGCGGCGTTTACGTCCGTCGGGTCGACCATTTCCGCCGTAACAAAATCATCGGGAGTGTCAGTTGTCGGAATGGCTTCGGCGGGCTGGACAACCGGAGTAGGCTCGATGTAGGCGATGTCTGTGTCGGGAACAGCCTCGTAGGGTTCGGGAACAACAACGGGGGGAGTGTCCTCGTAGGGTGTGGCGGGCGTGTCATCAGTGTCGGCAATTGGAGTAGGGGCATTGTCGGTGAATGTTCCCGCCATGCCTAAAATACTGCCGATTCCTGCACCTGCCGTAGCTCCGGCGGCTGCAGAGATGGCGGAAGCCGCGACAATGGGAATGGATGATTCTTCTTTTTTGTCGGCCGTATCCTCCTGCGGAGCTTCTTCGATGAGGCGGGTTGTCGGGTCAGTCACCGGGTGAGTGATGCTGAACGTTGCTATGCTTTTGGTTTCCATAGGATTTTGTTTTGATTCCAAGGCAAAGATAGGTAATCGAGAGAGCGTTTGTCAACCATATTTTGTCTTATTCCATGAAGGTGAGGGATTTTTTGACGGAGCATACCGTTCTGCTGACGGATTGCCGCTATCGCCAGTCGGTCACTACCAAATTCATCGAGCGCTTGGCTGCAATCAATTGCGGATGCTGGCTGATCGGCTCGGTATCGTCGTCCAGATAGCGGTTTGCCTGTTCCACGCGCGCCACGACATCGTTGTAGACGTACTTGAACAGTTCGATGACGGTCACTTGCAAGTCGTGGTTGTCATCGGCTTTTCCTCTGAGTCCCTTGGTCAGTGCTTGGGTCAGGTAGCCCGCTCCAATCCAGTCGGGCGCTTCCATCGACATTTCGTCGGGTCTGCACGAAAGGAAATAGACGAGGTCTTTGTCGGAGGCCCGCAGGTCGTCGGCAACTGTTCCGGCAAAGCAGGCATCGATGAAGCACACGATTTCGGAAGCCTTTGTGCTGTTGAAGAGGCGGGAAAGCTCTTTGTAGTAGACAGGACGGTCGTGGGCGAGGATAAATCCGTCGTGGCCGTGTCCGCTGAAGAAAAAGACGATTCGGTCGCCATGCTGTGCCCGCTTGCAAATGCCGCCGAGTAGCGCCACGACATTGTCGTGAGTGGCGTTGGCACTGGTAACGGTGGTCACGTCATCCGTCTGGGATTTCATGATTTTCGAGAATGCGATAGCGTCTTTCCCGGAGCGTTTCAGGTCTCTGACATCCGGGTCTTTATAGGTCGATACGCCGACCGACAGCACAAACGTGCGTGCGCCGGCATCGGCTGCGATCGTCAGTATGAGCAAAGCGATAGCGAGTAGTCTGGACAGTCTTTTCATAGTTGCTTGGTGTGTGGGGTTATGAATGGGCTTTGCATGCCATGCATAGTTCTTTGGTGATTTCGAAGTCGGACAGCGGCCGTCCGCAGCGCGGGCAAGTGAGGACGGCTTGCTGGCGGTCGTAGATTTTTTGCATTCCGTTCCGTCCGGTGACGAAGAAGTTGAACAGTGGCGGAATTAGCAGTCCGATGCGGAGAATCATCATCTGTATGTTTGACGGGATTGCCGGAATAAATGTGACGGCAAGTACAGCGATGGAGAAGGCAATCTGAATCAGGGCTTTGTTGCGTTTTGCCATTTGATAGCGCTCTCTTTCTGTGCGAAATGCTTCACGCCATTCCTGCAAACGGCGAAATTCGTATCGGTAGTTGTCGGGATTTTCTTCCAGCACATGGTGGGCCATAAACGCATAGCCGTGGAGGCTGTCATCACCCAGTCGGATGACGGTGTCCTCTGAGATGCCCAGCTTGTCGATGCGGATGAACTTTCCGTTGTCTTCCCGTATATAGGTGCCGTTGGTGGAATCGAGGTCTTCCAGAACCCATACTCCGTTGTCGATGGTGATTCGGGCGTGTTGTCGGCTTACTCCTGCGTTTTTGATGGGGAAGCGTTGTTGTCCTTCCTTACCGATGATGATTGATGTCATGATTGTTTTTTATCGTTAGGGTTCGACTCCGGGGCTTGTCGGTTTCGGAGCATATCCTTGTATGCTTTAAGCAAGGTTTTCGGTATCTCCAGAACCAGCGTGTGGCTGCGACAGTCGGATAGCGTCAGTCTCTGTTTGAGCACGTTGATGTGCGTCAGGTAGTCCTGATTGATGATGTGGCTTCGTCCGAGCCTCACGAACGGGCTGCGCACGCCTTGGGGAATGGCCATCTTGAGCAGTTCCTCGATTATGCAACGTCCGAGCGCGACCATGGGCTGCATTCCATCGTCGTAGACAATGCGAGTGTA
>USOC01000066.1 GCA_900556245.1 uncultured Prevotellaceae bacterium | reverse complement strand
GGGCACAGAATCTGACTCAGCTCCCTGACCGCTGGTTTTCGCTTGCGCTTGGGATTATTGGATGGCTCTGTAGCTTTTTCTTCCGCCACTCCTATTTTATAGCCACTGTTGTCACACAAAACTTCATTGACAATTGCAGAAATTTGCACCTTCAATTCGTCAATAAACTGTCCTGCTCCATACTCTTTCCGCTCAATCTTCCGGAGTTTGTTTTCCCAAATTCCCGTCAGCTTCGCCGACTTCAACAAATCCACCTTGATGGTATCAATTAATGCGATTCCCGCCGCGGTCGCCTTTATGGCTTTCCGTTCTTTTTGGATGTAACGGCGCTTGAATAGCGTCTCTATAATACTTGCCCTCGTCGACGGACGTCCGATGCCGTTCTCTTTCATTGCATCACGAAGCTCCTCATCATCAACCTTGTTTCCGGCAGTTTCCATCGCTCTCAGAAGCGTTCCCTCCGTATATGGCTTAGGCGGTGTCGTAGTTCGCTTGAATGTAGTAGGCTCATGCGGACCACTTTCGCCGGCTTCAAAATATGGCAATATCCGATCTTCGCTATCATCGTCTTTCTGCTTGCCTTCTGACTTATAGAGCTCTCGCCAACCTTCTGATACAATCTGCTTTCCAGTGGTCTTAAATTCATAGTCTCCGGCTCTGCCAACTACTGTCGTCTGATCAAATTCACAGTCCGGATAGAAAACCGCAATAAACCGCCGTGCAACCATGTCATAGACCAGCTTCTCTTCTCGCGACAAATAGGATGCAGGCGGCACATTGGTAGGAATGATTGCATGATGATCCGTTACTTTTGAATTGTCAAACACCTTCTTTGTCTTGGTGATTTTCTTTGCAAGCACAGGAGCGGTTAATGTTTCATAGGGGCGCAAGGCTTGCAATATTCCTGGGATTTTCGGGTATATATCCTCGCTCAAATAGGTTGTGTCTACACGCGGATAAGTCGTAAACTTCTTCTCATATAGCGATTGTATCAGCTTCAACGTCTCTTCTGCTGAGAAACCATACTTTTTGTTACACTCAACCTGCAACGATGTCAGGTCGAACAACCGCGGGGCTGATTCTTTGCCTCGTTTGGTCGTGTAACTGTCTATCACAAATGGCAGCTGTCTGATTTGCTCAACAATAGACCCAGCATCAGCCTCCTGCTTGAACTTTCCTTTTGTTGAGGAAAACGTGACATCCTTATAAATTGTCTTGATTTCCCAATAATCTTCCGGTTGAAATTGATCAATTTCTTTCTGTCTTGCGACAACCAATGCCAAGGTCGGCGTTTGAACGCGTCCAATTGAAAGCACATTGCGATTTTCAGCATACTTCAATGTAAACAGCCTAGTCGCATTCATACCTAAAATCCAGTCACCTACTGCGCGGGAAAGACCTGCATAGTACAAACTGTCGAAATCACTCTGAGGGCGTAGGCTCTTGAAGCCCTCCTTTATGCTTTCATCAGTCAGCGACGAAATCCACAAGCGTCTGACAGGCTTATGACAACCTGCCTTTTGCATCACCCACCGCTGAATCACCTCTCCCTCTTGTCCGGCATCACCACAATTGACCACCTCGTCCGCCTCTTCAAAAAGCGACTCGATAACCTTAAATTGACGTTCGATTCCTTTATCGGCAATTAGTTTGATGCCAAATTTCGGTGGCAACATTGGCAACGTGCTGAGATTCCACGACTTCCACCGCTCTGTGTAGTCATGAGGCTCTTTTAAAGTACAAAGATGCCCGAATGTCCATGTGATTTTATAGCCGTTTCCTTCATAAAACCCGTCACGTTTGACGGTCGCTCCCAAAATCGCGGCAATGTCCTTTGCCACGCTCGGTTTCTCGGTCACACAAACAATCATTCTCCGCGCTCCCTTTCTTTCTTTTTGGCCTCATTCCATAAATCGTCCATTTGGGAAAGGCTCATCGCCTTCAACTGAAGCCCTTTACGTTCTGCCTCCTCTTCTATATAATTGAATCTGCCGATAAATTTTCGGTTGGTACGCTCTAAAGCCGTATCAACATTGACCTTATACAATCGGGCGGCATTTATCATACTAAACAACAAATCGCCAAACTCTTCCGTCAACGACTCCCAACTACCCACACCCATTTCCTGATCCACTTCGGATTCCTCAACCTTAGCGTGGCCCCACACGTCTTCTTTCTGCTCCCAATCGAAACCGTAGTTCGCCGCCTTCTCTTGAATACGTTCTGCCTTGATTAGCGAAGGCAATGCTTCCGGGACTCCATCTAACACGCGTTTGTTCCCGCCCTTTTCTTTTAGTTTAAGCTGCTCCCAGTTCTGCTCCACCTCATGCGTTCCCGAGACATTGACTGTCCCAAACACATGAGGATGACGGAACACAAGTTTTTCGCGCAACGAATCGCAGACATCCGCTATGTCAAAGGTTCCTTTCTCGTCAGCAATCTTTGAATAGAACACGATATGAAGCAAAACATCGCCAAGCTCCTTACGAATTTCGTCGCTGTCATCTTTCATCAGGGCATTGCTGAGCTCATAGACTTCCTCTATCGTATTGCAGCGCAAACTTTCGTTGGTCTGCTTTCTGTCCCACGGACATTTTTCCCTCAACTCGTCGAGCACATCAAGAAGTTTCCCGAACGATTCCAACCGTTTTTCCTTCGAATTACTCATTTTTCTTGTAATTTTTCAATCCGTCCTCCAGAAAATCTACAAACCGGCCGATATTTTCATCATACGAAACCGGACCCGACAACAAATTACCTTCATTATCAAGAACAACATAATAAGGTTGCGTATTAGCCATAAACTTATGCTGCTGCAAATAGCTCCATAAATCGCCATAGGTCTGCAATTCCATCTTTTTACCCTGTTTTTCAAGGTCTACCGGTTCTGGCAACTCACGCTTGTCATCGACCATCAACGTAATCATCACAAAATCACTTTCTATCAGACGCTTTACACGGTCATCCTCAAACACGGAAGCTTCCATTTTCCGGCAGTTCACACAGCCGAAGCCTGAGAAATCAAGAAACACGGGCTTGCCCATTTCTTTTGCCGCATCCATTCCCTTGTCAAATTCATCATATTTAATAAATTGACCCTCAGAATGCAGATTGAAATCCTGTGTCCACAAAGGCGGAGTAAACGCACTGACACTCTTCAAGGGAGCTCCCCACAAGCCGGGAAGCAAATAGACAGAGAATGCAAGCGATGCAACCGCCAGCATCAGCCGGAACGATCCGATTCCTTCCTTTTTTGAATCATGCTCAAAACGGAACACTTTCAACAGATAAAGACCCATCAAGAAGAAAATGACTATCCACAGCGACAAGAACACTTCTCGGTCAAGAATTCTCCAACCGTAAGCCAAGTCTGCCACCGACAAGAATTTCAATGACAACGCCAATTCTATAAAGCCAAGCACTACTTTCACCGTATTGAGCCAGCCTCCGGATTTTGGAAGTCCATGAAGCCATGTTGGGAAAATGGCGAACAACGTGAACGGAATAGCCAACGCCAAGGCAAAACCGCCCATGCCGACAGCCGGGCCGGTCAAATCACCAAGCGAAACAGCTTCCACGAGCAAAGTTCCGATAATCGGACCGGTGCAAGAAAACGACACCAACACAAGCGTAAATGCCATAAAGAACACACTTACCAAACCCGTCGTCTTGTTCGCCTTCGTATTCACAGTGTTTGTCAGCTTGCTGGGCATCGTAATTTCAAATGCCCCAAAAAATGAAATTGCGAATATAACAAAAAGTACGAAGAACAAGACATTAAACAACGCACTTGTCGACAACTCGTTCAAAGTATTAGGTCCGAAAGCCACTGTAACAAAAAGACCTAACAGCAAATAGATGACTATAATCGATGCTCCATAAATCATCGCATAAGAAATGGTTTTCTTCCTGCTTCCAACCCGTTTCAAAAAGAAACCGACGACAAGAGGAATCATAGGCCAAACACAAGGTGTCAACAACGCCTACAATCCACCCAAGAAGCCGCCTAAAAAGATATAAGCCAACGTACTGTCTTCTTTTTTTGCTATCGTTACCGGTTCCCAATAGGACGACTTCTCAAATTCCTTCTTTTCCTTTATGACCGGCGATACCGGAGCTGCCACTACAGGAACTACCGTATCTGGCTTTTCCACAACTGACACTTTCTCGAATTCAAATGCCTCTTTCTCGATCTTACAAGTCTGGTCATTACAAGCCTGACCCTGAATATATCCCGATACGTGAAAATTATCGGGATCGGTCAACTTTATTTTCTGCCGAAATGTCACATGATTTTCCCAAACGCCAAGCATCAGATTGAAAAAGAAATCCACTCTTTTTTCTGCAGGAGAGTCGGGGACAAGACCGCCAACGACCTCAACACCCTTCATCTTTTCCCGATTCCATTTGACAGTAGTCGCATCAGGACCGCCCTCCGGCGTCTCAACATCGTAGATATGCCATCCCCTTGCTATTTTTGCATCTATCACAATCGTTCGCTCCGTCTTGCCGCTTTCTTCAAGTCGGAAACTCCAAGTCAAAGGCTTTTGCATCTGACTATAGCCCGACATTATTCCACACAAAACGAAAAGTATCGTCAAAAATGTCTTACTGATTCTCATGAATGCTATTATTATTTTAAATATCAATATTAAACATACAAAGTCAGAAAAGTCGAGAGCACAGCATCAGGCTTGCCTGTATTGCTTGGCCGGAACGCCTCCTAACTTATGCAAAGTTAGTGAAAGTCGAGAGCACTAAAAAACGAATTGAATCGTTTTTTTTATTATTAACGAAGAACCTCCTTTTGCGAACATCCGCATCTGCCGGATTAAAAAAATCCCTGACAAACTATATAAATTGGTCGTAATTTGCTATTTTTGCAGAAAAAGCAGAAATTATGATTCTTTCAATGACCGGATATGGTAAAGCGACCTTCGAATCCGAAGGTAAAAAATTTACCGCAGAAATCAAATCTCTCAACAGTAAGCAATTAGACCTTTCCATAAGGATTCCGCAACAATTCCGCGAACTGGAACTGACATTACGCTCGATAATTGCCCAAAAATTGGAAAGAGGCAAAATCGATTTGACTATCACCGTTGAAACCATCTCTTCCGACACAACTACCACAATCAACATCGCTGCAGCCAAAACCTACAAACAACAGATTGAAGCTATGGCAGAATCTTTATCCATTCCTCTCCCGGAAGACTGGTTCGCAACACTACTGCGACTGCCCGATGTTATGAAAACCGAAGTGGAAGATGCCAACGAGTCAGAAACAGACGCCCTCACAAAAGCAGTTCAAGCAGCTATCAATCAACTCATCGATTTCCGCACCCAGGAAGGGAACAGACTTGAGACATTCTTTCAAGAAAAAATCGACAAGATTCAAGCCCTGTTGCTGGATGTGCCCAAATATGAAGAAGAGCGCGTCATAAAAATCAAAAAACGCATCCAAGATGCACTCGAAAAGCTCGGAGACATCGATTACGACAAAAACCGCTTCGAGCAGGAAATGATTTTCTACATTGAAAAGTTGGACATTACAGAAGAAAAGATTCGTCTGCAAAACCACCTCGAATATTTTGTCCACACCATGACTACCGGATCCGGTCAAGGGAAAAAACTCGGTTTCATATCACAAGAAATGGGTCGGGAAATCAACACTCTGGGTTCAAAAGCCAACCAAGCGGAACTGCAGAAAGTGGTTGTCCGGATGAAAGACCAGCTGGAACAAATCAAAGAGCAAGTGCTTAACGTCATGTAATTTACAATTATGGACAAAGGAAAAATCATCATCATATCAGCCCCCTCTGGCACCGGCAAATCAACAATTATCAACGAACTGATGAAAGACGAAAATCTGCATCTTCGTTTTTCCGTTTCAGCCACAAATCGCAGTCCGAGAGCAGGAGAAACAGATGGGATAAACTACCACTTTCTCTCCACCGAACAATTTCATCAGGCAATTGCCGACAATGCTTTTGTCGAATATGAAGAAGTATATCCCGGAAGATTCTACGGAACTCTGAAATCAGAAGTCTCCCGCATCCTCGACAACGGCTACAACTTGATTCTCGACATCGACGTAAAAGGCGGACTAAACGTAAAAAAACAATACCCCGATGCTTTGGCATTGTTTATCATGCCTCCATCGATAGAAACCCTACAACAGCGGCTCACCGACAGAGGCACAGACGATGCCGACACGATTGCCCAACGCATCTCCAAAGCTGAGTTTGAGCTTTCCTTTGCGCCGCACTACGACGTTTCCATAGTCAACGACGTGCTAAATAAAGCCGTCGAAGAAACTCGCTCTATTATTAAAGAATTCATCGCATAATAATGGAAATTGGATTGTTCGGAGGCTCATTCAATCCGATTCACACCGGACATTGCATTCTTGCCAGCCTGATTCGGCAAAACTTGCAATTAGACGAAGTGTGGCTGAACGTGTCTCCGCAAAATCCTTTTAAATCGGCTTTCCAACCGGATTACGACCGCCACAGAGTTGAAATGGTCAGGTTAGCGACAGAAGGAAAAAGCGGATTGAAATTATGCGACATCGAGTTTT
>USOC01000065.1 GCA_900556245.1 uncultured Prevotellaceae bacterium | reverse complement strand
TGATGGCGTTGACGGCCAGTGTCAGGTCGCCTGTCCGAGGGCCGGGGGATGTGAAAAACAGCGTGAGAATCATGACGCAGACGCTGGGCAAAAAGATGTCTCCGTTCAGCTTGAAGTAGCCGCTTATTCCCCGGAGCAGTCTTTTGCTGCAGTCGGCGATTGAGGGCTGTTGGTTTGGTTTGAGAAATTTCCATGCAATAGCCATGGACATGGCCAGACCGGTCCACTGGGCGGCCAGGGTGCCGACGGCGATTCCGGCAAAGCCCATTCCTGCCAGATAGACGCAAGCGAGGCTCACTGCTATGTTGATAATGTTGATGGCGATGGCAATTGTCATTGGCCAAATTGAGTTTTGCATCCCGACAAACCATCCGCTGATGCTCATGTTTGCCAGGACGGCCGGGGCGTTCCAGATGCAGATGCGGAAATATTCGGATGCCAGCCGACGTGTTTCCTTCGTCGGTCCGATTGCTTCGAGCAGCAACCATTCGACGGGGCGTTGCAGGATGATGATGCCAATGCCTGACAAGATGGCGAGAGCGGCAGGGCGATACAGATTTTCCGCCATCTGTCGGCGGTCTCTGCTGCCAAATGCTTGGGCGGTGAGCCCGGTGGTGCCCATGCGGAGGAATCCGAAGTTCCAGTAGGTCAGGTTGAACATGGTGGCTCCCACAGCTATGGCTCCGATGAATTCTGTTGCGCCGAGATGCCCGGCTATAGTCAGGTCAATCAGTCCCAATAGTGGAACGATGATGTTGGAGATGATTGCGGGAATTGCAATTTTCAGGATGTTTTTGTCCATAAGCGGTAGCTGGAAGCTTTCGGCCGTATGCAAAAAGAAAAAGGTATCGACCGATTTCCAGCCAATACTCTTTGTAGCCCATAGGAGAATCGAACTCCTCTTTCAAGAATGAAAATCTTGCGTCCTAGCCGATAGACGAATGGGCCGTGCTATTCTCAGAAAGCGAGTGCAAAGTTATGTGTTATTTCCATTTCTGCAAAATATTTTGTCTCAAAAGTTGAGATTTTAATAGATTTTAAGAATTTCATCTTCCTATAATACCTAACTTTACATCGCAAAACCCATCAATTGGCTATTTCATGGCATTGGCGGGAATTAATGAAAGGAAAGGATATGTACGAGCGATTGCGCGGGGTGGTTCTCCGTACGGTGAAATATAATGATAAGAATGCAGTGGTGCGGGTTTATACCGACACCCACGGTCTGTTGTCTTTTCTTCTTCCCCAGGGAGCGGGCAAGGTTGCGCGGATGCGTCGCGCCTTGTTTCAGCCGCTTTCCTTGGTTGAAATAGAGAGCGATCTTTTGCCTTCGCGTGACCTGTTCCGTATCAAGGAAGCGCGTTGTCTTGTCCCTTTGTCGGATCTCTATGCCGACCCTGTCAAAAACGCCATTGCTTTGTTTTTGACCGAGCTTCTTTCCCATGTCATTGTGGAGCGGGAGCGCAATGCACCGCTATTTTCGTTTATATCGAGCTCGGTGCAGGTGTTGGAGCGAATCGAACGTGGTGTAGCGAATTTCCACATCTGTTTTCTCTACAGTTTGGGACTTTTTCTTGGGATTGAGCCGGATTCATCGTCCTATCAGCCCGGCTTTTGTTTTGATATGGTGAGTGGTACATTTTCTTCGTCTTTGCCGGCGCATCGCCATTTCGTCATTGGCAAAGAGGCGGAGGCGGTTTGGCGGTTGGCCCGTATGAATTATGCGAATATGCACCTTTTCAGGATGAACCGCACGCAGCGCAACCGGTTGCTCGAGCTGACACTCGACTACTATCGCCTTCATAACTCCAGCCTTGGCGAATTGAAGTCGCCTGCTGTTCTTTGCGAATTGTTTGCTTGAATTTTGCGGCTATATGATAGAAGGCCCCGGCCTGCAGTTGCAGGTCGGGGCGGTTTTTCTTATGCTGTCTGTTGTGTCAGATGGAAAGTCGGCGAAGGGTGTCGAGCAGCTCGCGGTTAATCGGCTTGTCCTTCTTGATGGCTTTCGTGAACGGAACGTAGACGATTTCATCGTTGGTAACGCCGATCATTACGTTGCGTTGGTCCTCAAGCAGGGCGTCGATGGTGGCTGCACCCATGCGGGAAGCAAGGATGCGGTCGTGAGCCGTGGGCGAACCGCCTCGCTGGAGGTGTCCGAGAATCGACACGCGCACTTCGTATTGCGGATATTCGGTTTTGACACGCTCGGCGAGAGCCATGGCTCCTCCGGTCACCGGACTTTCCGCCACAAGCACGATCGAGGAGTTTTTGCTCTTGCGGAAACCGTTGTGTATCAGCTCTTCCAATTGGTCGACTTCTGTCGAGATTTCCGGGATAATCGCTGCTTCCGCTCCGGTTGCAATGGCACCGTTGAGGGCGAGGAATCCTGCGTCGCGACCCATTACTTCGATGAAGAACAGGCGCTCGTGGGACGTCGCCGTGTCACGGATTTTGTCGACGCATTCCATAATGGTATTAAGTGCCGTGTCGTAGCCGATTGTCGTGTCCGTGCCATAGAGATCGTTGTCGATGGTGCCCGGCAGGCCTACGACCGGAATGTTGTATTCGGTGGCAAATACGCGTGCTCCCGACAGCGAGCCGTCACCTCCTATGACAACAAGCGCGTCGATGCCGGCTTTTTTTATATTTTCATACGCAACTTTCCGGCCTTCTTCGGTGCGGAATTCCGTGCAGCGGGCTGTCTTTAGAATTGTGCCGCCCATTTGTATGATGTTGGATACGTTTTGCGTGTGGAACTCTACTATTTCGTTGGTTACCAGCCCGCGGTATCCGCGATAGATGCCCTTTACTGCAATGCCGTTGAAGATGGCCGAGCGTGTGACGGCGCGAATAGCTGCGTTCATGCCCGGTGCGTCTCCTCCGGATGTCAGTATTCCGATACAGTTGATACTCATATAATTTGTTATTACGTAAATTAGGTTTCTTTCACTGCAAAGTTATACCTATTTTGGGCAATTGTCAATTCTTATTTGATAATTTTTTGTAACGAGGCTGTTGCTTTGAAAGCCGGGTGCTGCGGAGCATAGTTAACTAAGGTTAAATCAGAAAATGAGATTTGGGAAATTAAAAATAATAGATAATTTTGCAGTGTACTAATTAACTAATACACTATAGTGCATATCATAAAAACGAATTAATATGCTTGAAGTAAATAATTTGACCTTTTCATACGGAAGGAAACGTCAGAATTTGTTTGAGAATCTGTCGTTCTGTCTTGAGCCGGGCAGGGTCTATGGGCTGCTTGGCAAAAACGGAGCGGGGAAGTCGACGCTGCTTTATTTGATGTCCGGACTTTTGCGGGCGCGGCGGGGAAGTGTGAGTCTGTGCGGCGTAGACGTGTCTCTTCGCCGTCCGTCGGTATTGGGCGATATTTATTTGGTGCCGGAAGAGTATGAATTGCCGGCCGTGAGTCTGCGTCACTATGTTCGTTTGCATGCGCCGTTCTATCCTCGTTTCAGTCGGGAAGTGCTCGACCGTTGTCTGAGTGATTTCGAGATGGAGGCTGATTTGCGGCTCGATGAGTTGTCGATGGGACAGAAGAAAAAGGCGTTGATGAGTTTTGCGCTGGCTACCAACACGTCGATATTGCTGATGGACGAACCGACCAACGGGTTTGATATCCCGTCGAAGAGTCAGATGAGGAAGGTGATAGCGGCGAATATGAACGATGACCGTTCGATTGTCATTTCCACCCATCAGGTCCGCGATGTCGAGAATCTGCTCGATCATTTGCTGGTCGTCGACGGTGGGCGTATGCTGCTTGATGCCGGCTATTCCCGGATATCCGAGTGTCTGTCTTTTCAAGAGCGTCCGCTTGGCGAACCGGTCGGCGATGCGCTCTACGTTCAGCCATCGATACACGGCAACAGCGTGGTGATGCCGAATGCCGGTGGCGGCGAAAGTCCTGTCAATCTTGAGCTGCTGTGCAATGCGGTGTTGTCCAATCCGGAAGGAATTTGCTATTCTCTGAAAGAAGAGTCATCGTTATGAGCGACGTTTTCGATATAAGGCGTTTTTCTTCCTATTTGGGGAATGCCCTGTTCAGAGGGCAGATGTGGTCGAGGTCATGGCTTTGGATGTTTGTCGGGACTTTTGTAGGCATGCTTGGCATGCTTGCTGCTATTCTCCTTTCTTCGTCCGGCGATTATGCGGATTTTGAAAACGCTTACCACATGAGTCTTTATCTCTATATGCTGCTTTATTCGGCTATGGTGACATCAATGATGTTTCCGCCGATGCGCACCAAGGCGCGTCGTGTCGCTTTCCTGATGATGCCGGTGTCTGGCCTGGAAAAGTTTTTGACTGCATTCCTTTTCGCCATTGTCTGGTCGTGGCTGGTGTTTGGTGTGTCGTTGGCAATGAAGGAACTTGTCCGTATGGGCTTACAGTCGCTTTTTAAATTTGGCCCTGAATTTTATGGAGAAAGTCCCGTGGGGAGAATCTTGTCCTCGCTACGGTTGGGGGTGTTTGGAATCGAACGTTATGACGTTCGGATTTATCTCTCATACGGACTTCTGTTTTGGCTTCAGTCGGTCTATGCGATGGGTACCGTGCGGTGGAGGCGTTATGCCTTGCAGAAGACTACGGCATGTCTGTTGGCCGGTTCCCTTTTGGCGGTGGGATTTTTTGCATTGGCCGGAGAAGAAATGCCGTTGTTGCGCAAATTGGTGGACGAAGGCTACGGCGATACCGTATCATTTGCAGTCAATGTCGTTTTTGGAGTGCTGACGAATGTCAATTGGTGGTGGTGTTACCGGCTTTTTAAAAGAATTGAATTGTGAAACTGAAAAACAATCAAAGTATGGAAAATATAGTTGATTTCAGGCGGTTTGGTCTTGTGCTGAAGCGGGAAGTGTTGGGCAACTGGAGAAGCCTTTTGCTGAATGTGCTCGTTGTCTATGGCGTTTTGCTGGCCGGGTTGCTTATCTCCATGGTGTCAGTCTATACCACAGGAAGCCGTGTTCCTTACCATGAGGTGTCGTCGGCGTTTACCGGCTGGTATTTCTTCGTGTTCTATTTTGGCGCGGCTTATCAGGCATCACGAATTTTCCGGCCGTGTGCAGACAAGCGCGGATGTATTGCGATGCTGATGCTTCCGGCCACAAACTGCGAGAAGTTCTTTTCGAGAGTGATTGTTGTGACTGTCGGATTTTTTCTGATGCTGGCATTCGCATTGCTCGGCATTTCAGTTACATATTCGGCGTTGACTCTCCTATTGGGCTTGGGCGACAGTTGGTACGGGTTCCTGTTTGCCGACGGACTTTGGGCTTTTGTGCCGGAAGTCGTGTATGCTCCCCATGAGTTTTCGTGGGGTCCGTTCTACGGTTTCTCTGTCCTGGCGTGGATTTATTCCGTTTTCGTTTTCAGCGGGGCGCTATGGCGCAAACATCCGTTTCCTAAAGCCGTCGGCGTGCTTGTCGCCGTGTTTGTCGCAGGTGTGTTGGTCTTTGTGTTGTCTGTCTCGGATTTCAAGACGCTGAAGCATATTTCTGTTGACGTAATAGAAGTATGGATGGCGGGCTTGGGCGTATTCTGGATGCTTTGGGCTGTCGTGAACTGGATTTTTGCATATCGCCGCTTCGCACGGATGCAGATTGTCGAACCAAAAAGAGGAAGACGATGAATTTCAAGGAAAGCAGGCCCATCTATTTGCAGATTGCCGACCGTATCACCGATGAAATTCTTTCCGGCATCTATCCGGAAGGAGAGCGCATCCCTTCGGTGCGCGAATATGCGGCTGCGGTGGAAGTCAATGCCAATACGGTGGCTCGTTCGTTCGACTATCTCCAAGGCTTGTCGGTCATTTTCAATCGGCGTGGCATCGGCTATTTCGTTGCTGAAGGCGCTTGTGCTGCCATACGTTCTTTGCGACGTCGTGTCTTTGAGGAAGAAGAGCTGCCGGAATTGTTCCGTCGGATGGATTTGTTGGGCATAACGCTTGATGATGTCCGTATGATTTATGACAGGCGAAGAGCAAAATAAGGTTAAATATATACCCCCCCCCTACGGAAAATGAAGAATTTGTAATTTTGGCATGGAAAAAAGGAATGGAATGAAACACATATTAAAAACTCTCAAGAATTTGGCATTCGCCGTATTGCTTGTTTCGGCAGATGCGGCCCGTGCCGACGTGCTGACGGGGACAGTCGTCGACGAAGGCGGCGTTCCCGTGGAGTACGCCACCGTTGTTGCCTTGCAGGATTCGCTTGAGCGAAGCGTGGCGGTGACTGACACACTTGGCCGCTATCGGATGGAACTGCCGTCAGGCCGCTATCGGGCTGTTTTCGCGATGGTCGGCTATCAGCGACAGGAAAAGGCGGTGGACGTTTCCGGCGCAGCCCGGCTCGACGCAGTGATGGCGGTCGACGGGGTCGTGATGCAAGACGTTGAGGTTCGGGCGTCAGCCATACGTCGTGAGCCTGACCGCTTTGTGATGGTGGTGGAGGATATGCCTTCCGCCATTGGAAAGGATGGGAAAGAACTGTTGCGCGACGCTCCCGGCGTGTGGATTGACGACGACAAAATATCCATCAACGGCAAGAGCGGCGTGAAAGTGTTTGTCAACGAGCGTGAGCTGAAGATGTACAACGACCAGTTGCA
>USOC01000064.1 GCA_900556245.1 uncultured Prevotellaceae bacterium | reverse complement strand
TAACAAGTTATAGCTGTGAAACACATCTGACAAAACCACCCGGCCCGCCTTTCTATATTGATGGAATATACAATAATCAGATATCTGATTCGTATGTAATATAAATTCACGCGAACAAATAAAATGAAAAATTAGATATTAGCCGTCATCACGACAATCCTGCTTGCCGTCACCTCATGCATTGAGGATGGCTTCACAACCGACAAAGGCGACACGCTGGCTTTTTCCACCGACACGCTGAGCTTCGACACCGTCTTCACGGGCGAAACGACAGCCACAAAACGCTTCCTCGTCTACAACCGCCATAAGAAGCAACTGCTCATCGAACGAATATATCTCGACGGAGCGTCTGAAGGCGCCCGTTTTTTCCTGAACGTCGACGGCCGAACGGGTAAGGAATTCTCCAATATTGAGGTGCGTGGTGAAGACAGCATCTTTGTCTTTGTGGAGGCTCATGTTGATGCGACAGACAGCAATCTGCCTTTCGACATCTTCGACCGGCTGAACTTCGTGACAAACGGCGTGCAACAGACAGTCGTCATGCGAGCTGCCGGGCAAAACGCAGTAACCGTAACCGACTGGCACATCTCAGACAATACAACATTGTCGCCCGACCGCCCATACCGCGTGATGGACAGCATTGTGGTTGAAAACGGCGCAACCCTCAACATTCCGGCAGGCACAACGCTCTACTTCCACGACAAGGCCCTGTTGAAAGTACGCGGAACTCTTCGTGCAAAAGGCGAAACAGACCGCCCTGTCAGATTCCGGGGCGACAGACTCGACAAAGTGGCAGGCAGCATCCCGTTCGAACTGATGTCAGGACAATGGGGCGGCATTCGACTGGAAAAGGAAAGCTTCGAAAACGAACTGAGCCACACGATTATGCAGAGTTCCAGCTTCGGTGTGACAGCTGACTCTTGCGGCGTGCTCGAACGAAAAAAACTCTATCTTCACAACTCCGTACTCCACAACTCGTCAGCTTCGACTCTCGCCAGCGAACACGCTTGGATTGATGCAGACGGATGCGAATTTTCGGATGCAAAAGACGGCGTTGTCGACCTGACTGGCGGCAAGCACTCATTCAACAACTGCACTTTTGCCAACTACTACCTCTTCGATGCAATCTCCGGAGCAATCCTGACAGTCCGTTATGCGCTACCCGACGAAAAGGCTTTTGCCAATCCGCTGATGGAGGCGGAATTCAACAACTGCGTCGTCTACGGCAACGCCGCAGACATTTCCTCCGGCGACCTGACCGGAAGCCGGGTATACTTGCGCAATTGCCTCTTGCGAGCCAAAGGTTCCGACGACGAAAACTTTCTGAACTGCGTTTGGGGTGGCGACCCGAAATTTTTCACCGTCCGCGACAAGTATATCTTCGACTATCGTCTGAAAAATGAAAGTGACGCCATCGGCAAAGGCGACCCGACGACTTGCCCGGAAAATGCACGAATCGACCGCTACGGAAACGACGGGTTAGCTGGTGGCGCACTCGACCTTGGCGCCTACGTATGGATTCCCCAACAAGAAGAAAACCCGAAAGAAAAATGAAAACGACCATTTCGCTCGAAAGCCTACAGTTTCACGCCTTCCACGGGGTTCTGGAACAAGAGCGCAACGTGGGCAACTCATTCACCGTCGACCTACGCATTGACTATCCTTTCGAGGAAGCGATGGAAACCGACAACTTAGACGCGACGGCAAGCTATGCCGACATTTACGAAATCACAAAACAAGAAATGCGCCAACCGTCCCGACTACTGGAACACGTGGCCGGACGCATCCGCAACGCACTCCTTGCCCGCTACCCGGAAATTACAGGCGGACAGATACGCATCACCAAAACGAAAGCTCCCATTCCGGGCATCGTTGGGAAAGCCTCGGTGGAAATTTCGTGGTAACTGACACGCCCTTAAAGCGTAAACACCGGATGCAAAGCGTCGGATAACGACGGATTGTAGGAAAAGCCATCCTCACTGGCAAATGCCGGCAAGCCTTCGATTGCTTTCACCCTATGCTTCAGCACAAAGCGAGCCATCTCCCCCCGCATCATTTTGGCATAGGTCGTCACAGTCGCCCATTTTCCCGCTTTCCGAACTTTAAATTCCGGACTGACCACTGTCACCTCGCGTTCCACCCGCTGCCAGTCGAAAAGATTCCTCATCTCCCCGCTGGCCAGATTAAAAAGCACGCCACCCGCTTTCCGAGTGTCGGCAATCAAGGCGTCCGTCAATTTGGGCTTCCAAAAGTCAAACATCGTTTGCCCGCCGTTCTCCGGCAATCGGACACCCCCTTCCAGACGATAAAGAAAAATTCCGTCCAAAGGACGCAAAAGCCCATAAAGAAACGACGTCAACCGAAGATGCTCCTGGGCATACTGCAAATCGTCAGCAGAAAAGTCATCGGCACGAAGGCGCTTGAATACGATTCCCGTATATCCGAACAACGCCGCAGTCGGCTTCCGCCCGTCCACTTGAAAATCAAGGTATCGCAAGCGGTTTTCAGCGGCGATTTTCGTCCCGACACCAAGTATTTGCCCCAACTCATCGACTCCATAACGGGAAAGCAACGAAGCAGTCCGCTCCGCTTCCTGACGGAACCGAGGCTCTGTCTGTCCCGTACCCGGCCGCTCTGTCATCGTTTTCGCACAAGATAATAGTACCAGCATCTCTTTTTTAGGACAAAGATAGTGCAAGGTGAGCGCAAAAGCATCAAGTTCTCTTGATTGATTTTGCCGAACAGCAGCCCGGCTTGTGTATTTCAGAAGAACTGACGTTTCGCATATTTTCAATCTATGTTTTATAGCATAACACATTCCACGAATATGGTTTTGCAACAAAAACTTGTTTATTTCGAATCAAAACCATAATTTTGTCATATCCTTACAAACAATCTTTAAATCATCCAATTATGGCTAACATCTCAAGAAGATCCTTTCTTCAAAAAGTAGCATCAGTTGCGGCGGCTTCAGTTGTCGCTCCGGCCGCTATGCTTGCGGCAGAAAAAGAGAACAAAGCTGTCCCCGGAACCGGAGGATTCGACGCTGACGGACGCCCGCTTCCTCCGAAAAAAATTATCGGTCGCGGTTCTGAAATGAAAATCATCCACATCACTGACACGCACCTGCGTGGCGACAATCTGCTTTCGTTTGGAAAGTGCGACACCTCTGCCACTGTGAAAAAGGCGATGGAATACTTCCAGAACATGCCTGAAAAAGACCTCCCGGACTTCTTCGTAGCGACAGGCGACTTGGCAGATAACGGAAACCACACCGCATACGGCAAAGTCCACGACTATTTCGCAAGCCTCCCGCGCCCCGTCTACTGCGTTCCCGGAAACCACGACAATCGTGCCGACATGCTTCGCCTGTTAGGCAGCAAGATGTGTCCGGTAAAAGAAGACATCGCTCCCTATATCTGCTACACCATCGAAGACTTTCCTGTGCGCGTCATCTGCCTCGACACCATCGTACAAGGCAAGCACTGGGGCGGTATCACCGACAAGGTTGCCGACTGGCTGGAAGCAAGACTTGACGAAAAACCGCGCAAAAAAACGCTCATATTCACCCACCATCCTCCTTTCGATGCCGGCATGGGATTTATGGACGAAGGCTTTGAAAACCTCAACCGCCTGGAAGAAATTCTTGTACGCCACAAAAACCACATCCAACTATGCTGCGGACACATGCACCGTGGCATCTCCACCGTGTGGAGAGGCGTTCCGATGACCGTAGCCGCCCCCATCTGCATGCTGATGGAACTCGACTTCAGCGAACCCGGCGGCGACCGCTTCTGGCTTGGCGACCCGAAATACAACCTCTATCACTTCTACCACAACCAAGTCAACACGCATTTCTGCACAATCCCTACCCACGCAAGCTACGACGGTCCGTTCCCTTTCAAATATTTGGATGTCGATAAAAAGAAGAAATAAAATTCGTGCATCCCTCTGTTTAACCAACGGAAATATCTTCTCATAGGATTCGGGCCGGTCTCAATTGCGACCGGTCCGAATCCTTTTCGCTTACATTTTAAATGAAGAATCCAGAAAAAACACGCCCTAAAATTTTTGTAACAGACAATTATCTATTAATTTTGCAGTTCGTGAGACAATACGATAAATTTAGAAAAACAAAAATAAAATGGCAAAACAAGACAAAAAACAAGCCCCTCGCACAACCATCGACGAGTTGAACGAGAAACTTTCAAATGCCGAACAACGCGTTGAAGGCAACAAAAAAATCATCACTTGGGCTGTGATTGGCATCCTCGCCCTAGCCGGAATCGGATTGTGGGCATACTACGGTGTCTACCAAAAAAACATTGAAGAATCGAAAGAAGCTATCGGATTGGCCGATATGCAACTGATGGCTGGCAACGACTCGCTTGCCTTGAAGCAATATCAAGCCGTTGAGCATGGCAACAAATTTGCAAATCGTGCAAAACTTGAAGAAGCAATCATTCTTTACCGTCAAGGCAAAAACGCAGAAGCATTGGCTGCCCTTGATGAATATTCCGACGAGGAATCATTGATTGGCACACTGGCCATGACGATGAAAGGAGACTGCAACGTCAACCTCAAAAAGCTCGACGAAGCAATCGCATGCTACGACAAGGCAATTAGCGTCGCCGACGGCAACGAACTGCTCATCCCCTATGCTATGACAAAGAAAGCTACCGTACTCAGCAGCCAGAACAAGCACAAAGAAGCAGCTGCCATCTACGAGGAAATCAAAACGAAATATCCGGAATTTACTTCTTCGAACCGCATCGACATCAACATGCTCCTCGACAGAGAAAACTTCCGCGCTGAAAGCAAGTAATAAAAAAACAATTATATCTTTGCTAAAGGGAGGGAATGCGACATCGCATTCCCTCCTTGCTTTTCATTCATCGGCGCGTCAAGACGCATTCACAACAGAAACTCCACTTCCTTGAATGCAAATCGATGGAGCGAACCGTCGCGCAGTCCAAGAGTCAGAATTCCGTCGCCTGCCACCCCGACAATACGAGCCTCAAACCGAGTGCCTACCGGCAACTCTGTCGCCCCCACAACAGGGCTGCTGCAGATTGTCGCACGATACTGACAAAAACCTTCCCGACGATACAGCCGAGAAAGAAATTCGCTGTGCGTCGCCTCCATCCGATCCGGCAAAGCATCGCACAACCGCACCGCCTCCTCTGCAATCTGCCGGACAACATCCCCTACCGGAAACTCCCGCCCCGTCAGTTGCCAGACGGAAACCGGATTCGGAGCATCCGAAAGGAACTCCCGCTGATTGACATTCAGTCCGATGCCGGCTATCGTATAATTAATCCGCCCTCCCGACAGAGAATGCTCTATCAGCAAACCGCAAATCTTGCGGTCCCCCACATAAATATCATTCGGCCACTTTACACTTGCCGGTTCCTCCAGATAGCCGTCGAGCGTATGAACGACGGCAAGCGCCACCGCCTCCGACAGCAGGAACTGCCGTGCAGGCGCAACTGCCGGACGCAACAGCAACGACATCGTCACGTTCTGCCCGGGAGCAGACTCCCATGTGTTGCCTCTTTGTCCGCGACCTGCCGTCTGCCGCCGCGCGCTGACCACCGTCGCATGCGGCGCTTCCGACGCGATTCCCTGCAAATAGGTATTGGTCGAGGAGGTCTCCTCCAATTCTATATAATTCATTTCCATATCTTTCTATTCTTTTTTGGGCGACATTGCTGGAATCGGAATATCAAAGCACTGCTTGATGGCATTGCGCATCGATGCGGCAATCTCATTGTCTCGCTTCAAAATACTGAATATCGCCTTGATATACTCATCCTTCCCGGCACATCCGCAAAGTTGCGCCACATTGGAATCCACCAGCATCGACTTCTGGTTGTACACGCGCAGCACCGACCTGTAATCGGACTCCTGCACATAGCGGTTGAAGTCGCGGCACAAAGCCTCATAGATAGCGCGCGGGCGAATCTCATCGCCCAAACTGTCCAGATGTTCCTCCAAGGCATTAATGTTCTGGAAACGGCGGTCGACCACAACCTCGATTGTCCGCTTCACGCGATGCCGCGTATGAAGCAACGCCTGCTGCTTCAGGTCGGCCTTGAACAAGCGCATCAGATTCTTTTTCACGCGCAGAAACACCTGCATATCGTCCTTTCCCCGACTGCGGGCCACTCCTCGAACCACAGCCTCAAGCATCATCAGATTCTCGATTTCCGCCACGTCAGGCACATAGATTTTCTTGTTTCGGAGATACTCCACTTCTTTTGCATTGCGCCGGTCGCGGTCGACAATTCCATTAGAGTCCAAATGGTGAAAGCTCTGGATGTCATTAAACGAACGGACCGTCTCAATCACCTTGTTGCAGCTTCCCATCGGCTTCACCGTAAATTCCGGAAATATCAGCGAATAAAGCTTGAAATCAAGACTGTGCGAAGCGTCACCCTCCACGAAAAGCACCGGCTTCCGCGACCCGATAAGATCAATAATCAGCTGGTCGGACAACGACTCATGAGGCTTGATGACCTCGTAGTCCCAAGCCATGTTGCGCAAATCAAACCCCCTCACCCACACTGTCTGATTGTCCGTGCGAGAAGTCGGGAACTCAATATCGTGAGTCATGTAGACAAACGTACAGTCAGGCCGCTGACCCTCTATG
>USOC01000063.1 GCA_900556245.1 uncultured Prevotellaceae bacterium | reverse complement strand
GACAACTTCAAATCCTTCACCAATTCTTTCCTAAATTCAACCTCTACGCCGGTGGCAATACCATTGTCCGCATTGCGGAATGAGTGCAGCGTAGCTCCGCCATTCAGTTCCTGCACTCGCTCGATTGGACTGTCCAAATACTTGAAGTAGCCCGTCGCACTCACCATATCCCCATTCGGACGAAACATCTCATAGCGTAAATCGAAATTATAGTTATAGCCGTTTTGCAAATCAGCATTACCGCGTATCTGAGCTGCACCGTACGACTCCTGATAGGTGAATGGTGCCATTTCGACAAACGACGGGCGTGTGACAGTTCGCGAAAAAGCAAGGCGAAACGCGTTGATATCGTTAAAAGAATATTTCAAATTAAGCGTGGGGTAGAATTCGTTGGTGTCCAAGTCGCGACGTTTGGCATACCAGTCGCCTCCGTCCGACGTATATTTCACCCATTGACGGCTGGCCTCAAAACGAACCCCGAGATTCACCAGAAAGTGATCTGTCGGATAAAAGTCGGTCATGATATATCCTGCCCAGATTTCCGTTCCGGCCATATAGCTGTCTTTAGGCTGTTTCTTCCGTTCAACGACAAGATTGCCATTCGTTATATTTTCCTGATTCAGAAACCCGTCTGTTTCATAGATACTCGAAATTTCCGGATTGAGCCGGTTTAAATCGTAGTAAAAACGCGTACCCATATAGTCACGATTCTTATCCCTGTAGTTAAAACCCGCCTTTAAAAAATTGTGGTCTTTCCATTTCCACTTCAAGCCGACGCTGCCATTCCACTCCTTTTCATCCAGACTGCCAAAATAGCGCATCGTCTCCTGTCGGTTCAATTTGAACAGCTTCAACTGCTCCCCCTCGCGAATATACATCACCTGACGTCGATCCGGCTCGTCACTGCTCGTCTTGCCAAACGAAGCACCCCAATCCAATTCAAACCTGTCGCCGGAAAAATAGTGCATTCCTTTCAGCTGGTGATTTTGCAAGGCATAGATATGCGTGACATTGTTGCTCCCGGCCAGGGCATGTCCTTCTGCATCCGTTCCTTCACGAAGCTGGTATTTGTCGCTTGCGTTCCGAGCATAGAAAAACGTATAACCGACTCTGTCATATTGCCGCAAAGTGTAGCCTGCATATCCCAACGCCGCAATATTCAGCCGTTGCTCAAAGCTGTCATAGAAAAAATCGTTCTGCACGTTTCCCGTTGCCTCAAGCGTTTTATAGAAGGCGTTGTCGGCATTCTGGTAGTCGTTGCTTAGATTCAAAGATGCCAGCACACTCAAGTCTTTCCCTCCTAATTTGATGTTTTTCCCAAGGCTGACATTGCCACCGAGGGCTGGCAAAGCTGTCTTTTTTTCCACCTGAAAAGTAGTCGGAAAGACATTGCGGGTTTTAACATAATTGTCAAAATCCTGTAAGGGCATATCAAGAGCCTGCCGTTCGACGGCAGAAGTCCTGAACAGCGTTCCTTTACGGTCCATCTGATAACGGTCGCCGCCCAACGTATTGAACGCACCCCCTGCGTTCACAGATACTTCAAAAAAATCTTCCGGAATATTGACCTTCGTATTGATATCAATATGGGCTCCGCTATAATCTGCAAACGAGGCGACATCATAGACTTTGCTCACGGTGATATTCTGAATGGTCGACGAAGGGAACAAATCGAGCGGCACCAGTTTGTTGTCGGGATTCGGTGAAGCTATCGACAGACCGTTAAGCGTCGTGATGCTATATCGGTCGCCCAATCCGCGGACAATCAGTTGTCCGGCAGATGCGATGGAAATCCCCGTCATTTTCTTAACGCCTTCCTCAACGTTCGAAATTCCCTTGACGCCCAACTCCCTTGCTCCGATATTCTCAATAGCGACAGTCGATAGCTGCCTCTCTTTTTGCAGTGCGAGTTCGCCCTCTAAATTTTTGCGCCCTACCACCACGACCTCTCCCAACTGCATATTGTCAGGGTTCAGACTGATTTCAAGTTCTGCCGGCTGTGATGTCACAGCAATGTCTTGCTCTTTTGTCTGATAAGTAATATAAGATATGACCAAAGTATAACTTCCTTCTTTCAAGTCTCTCAATTCAAATCGTCCGTCGAAATCCGTCACTGATCCGGTCTTTGTTCCCTTAACAAATACTGTCGCGCCAATCAACGGTTCTCCAGTCGAACTGTCTTTCACGAGTCCTTGGATATGGGCGGCTTCAGAAATAAGGGTAGTAAATGATAGCAATAGTGTAATCAAACTTTTTTTCATATTCTCTTCTATGTCCTTTTGCAATTCGCTGCAAAAGTACCCGCCGGTCGTTTCAGAATGATTACATTCCGGTGATGGTTCGGTTAAAATAAGATTACAGAAAAATAACAAAGGACGTGTCCGGTCGGACACGTCCCTATATTGCCATAATACATGAAAAACAGTGCTAAAATCCACTATCTGGCTGGATTCCAACAGCCACTGCCGCCAAATCTTTTAAGAATCTCAGCGCACGAATACTGTGATGTCGCTACTGTAACCAAATTGATATGTCTGCTCTTGGTTGCACCTGAGAAATTCATCGAATACGATCATCAAGGTATCGTTGCGAATCACGAACGCTTCATCGCGACGGAATCGCTGACGATATTCGCCCGCAGCGGCATAGCGCTTCAATTCTTCCTCATAAGGAGCAAAATGCGCCTGAAGATCTACCGGTATACGGTGCTGCACTCCTCTGTCCGTATAAACCACTGTATCGCAACGGACGCTGGCCTTCATCCAATCCGCCCCAGGGATATAACACGTATAGCCGGAGACGTCCAATACGCTGTTTTCAGCCCTCACAAAAACAACTTCGCTATAGGAAGTCTCCTTTTTCCCGGAGTTCCGATAGCGATAGGCGGCACTCAACTTGTTTTCTCCGTAACGCCGTTCCGCTTCTTCGTAACCTACAGCGTCACACAGATAGGAATGGGAAGCCGACAATTCAATTGTGTGGCGAATCTTCAACGAGTCGGCTGTGGCAAATTCAGCCGTGCCTTTCAATTTCCCGGACGACTCATCCCATAGCCCGACTGCCTTGGCATGGTCAGTCATCCGATGTTCCTGCACACGGATTCCGATACTTTTGGCGGATATGCCAGGAATATAGGTGAAAACTACATTGGCTGTGGCGGATATGCCGAGCATCTGACGCAATTTTCCCCATCGGCGCGACAAGAGCGATAGCAGAAACAGCGTCATCAGCACTCCTCCTACCAAAAGATAGACCCTCGACTCCGTGAAGCCGTAGGTTTGAAGACGATAGAGCGACCCCGTCCAAAACAGCACAAGCAACGGCAGCGAAAAGAGAGTCTGATAACGATAATACCACCGGAAGAGCGGACGCGACACGACAGTCTGCGACAGACGCCCGAAAAACGAGACAATAAAGAACGAGAACACCATTGCGGCTATGCCTCCTTTCGGCAAGTTCCATGAAACGAGGACAGTGACGGCATAGACATAGAGTATCACCGTATAGATGACAATGCCGGGATTGAGCACATAGTTGAACAGCACTTCAAGCCATTTGGCTGGAGCGTGCCAAGCTTCTCGCTCGGACTTTGCCTGCATCGAGAACAGCAGAAGCGGAGTCAGCAGACAACCGACGGCAATAGGGACATAGCTGAACAGACGGCCGGTATCGACCGAAAATATATATTCAAGCGATGCGACAATCAGCATAAAAGCGATGACAAGCAGCCCCCCGAAAACTACGGAAAAGACCATATTGAAAAACCGACGCATAGCCCGACGTGAAAACTCGACGTTGTCCGGCGACTGCCGATAGCCGAAAAACAGGAGAATCACCAAAAGCCACATAAACGGATAGGCCGTTGATGTGACGAAAGAGCGCAGACTGCCGACACATAAAAACATCACTGCAACCGACACCGGCAGAACAAGGTAGTAAAGACTGCGAGCCAATCCTCTGCAAACCCGCCCGCAGAAATACGTGGACATCACGACAGCCGGAAAAAATTCGAGAAAATAGTCGTATCATGTTTACGTATTCCGGGGTACGGAGTCAAAAACCACATAAAGCAGGAAAAAGACGACCCCCGAAAGCGTTTCCATGGGAAACTCCGCAAAGCAATGCTTCACATTGTCAATTGATTTTCTTACACTTAACTTTGCCATAACTTCTATCTGTTGAAACACTACCGCAAGTTAGGAAATTTTCGACACTCAACGTTTGACCAACCCGCTAAAAATTGTAAACGTCAGCGAATCTCTCCCCTGCCGCCCGACTGTCAAAATCATAGCCTATTTCATAAAAAGCTTTGTAGCCCCGCATCGTGCGACGCATTTCCTTTTTAGTCATCACTGCAGGTATTTCCGTTTCTTGTGCCGAAAGACCCGATGTCGCCACTACTATCGCAGACAACAGTGCCAAAATCCCTTGTTTCATATTTGTCTGTGTTCTATGGTTATCTGCCCCAATATTGAGAATTTTTGCCCTGTTTTGCAACAGGACAAAACAAAATAGCTGTTCTGTCGTTTTTTTTAACACTTTTCATCCGCCATCCACTCCAACACACGAAAAACCCGACTGCCGGAATCCGGCAATCGGGTTATGACTGATGCAGCTTCCTCAGCAAAAAGCCAAGGAGCACAACAATTGTTTTCCTATGCTTCTCCTCTTACTTTGAAGGAGTTTCAGTGGCAGGTTTTTCAGGCGCTGCGGGGGCGTTTGTAGTAAACGGAGCCGCCTTTGCCGGAGTCGTCTGCTCTGTGCTGCTCACGCGCGATTGCGGTGCACCGGCTTGGTTGTCGCTTACGAAGAACGCTGAAAGGATGCTGAGTGCACAAATGACAATGGCCAAAGTCCAAGTAGCCTTTTCCACAAAGCTGTTGGTCTTGCGGACACCCATAATCTGGTTCGAACTTGCAAAGTTGGAAGCAAGTCCGCCTCCTTTGGATTTTTGAATCAACACGATGCCTATCATCAAGAGGGAGGCAATCACGATCAAAATTACTAATACATTAAACATTTTCAGTTATCGTTTTTTTGTTTATATTTCTCGTTTATAATCAGTTTCTTCAGAAATCGAATTTGGTCTGCAAAGTAAATACTTTTTTCCGGATAATTCAAACTTAACGACTGAATTATTTCGAGTGCCTTTTCGAAACGCCGCTGCTTGATATAGATTTTCGCCAGACTTTCAGTCAGTGTCTGTGAATCATCGTCGCCTGCTGCGACAGGAACTGGAGCCTCTGCCACTTCCTGTGGCAAATCGCCTGAAACGCCCGACAGAAACGAGCTTTTCTCCTGTTTGCTCTTGGCAATAAACCGATTGATCAGCAAATCGTTTTCGCTCGTCTGCCCACTGTCAAGATCCGACTCTCCGGGCATGCTCTGCTCTTCTTCCTTGGCAAGCAGCTGGGCATAATCGGGCGTCGGATTGAATATTCGCTGCTCCAAGACCCGCAATTCCGACTCATCGTTGTTGCCGAAGGTGTCAAGAAAATGTGAAATCGCATCCATCGTTCCGCGTCGTTGCGGTTCTTGCTCCGGATAAAAATCGTCATAGCCGCCGGCATCCCGGTCGACAACTCCGTAGAGCGCCTTGCGGTCTCCTATCGCCGAAGCCGCTTGGGCCAGCAACTTTTCGCGCTCCCCATCCTGAAGACTTCCGTTGCGCAACCGGACGACCGCTGCCGGAACAAAATAGGGATAATCGGCCAGCAACTCTGCCGCCACGCCTGTTTCCTCTGCCGCATCGTCCATCATGCGGTCGAACGTCTTTGCCCTCTCTGATTTTTCTGCCGTTGCCATACTCTTTTTCAATCACCAGTTTCCTGCCGTAGCGTTGAACACCAACATCACTATCTCTTCCGTGATTTGCTCGCAAAGCTCATCCTGAACATTGGTCAGCATTTCTGTCGACGGGAAATCGCGAAATGCGGAAAACGTCTGGTCGACAGTGTTCGACGGCTGACGATGGTCTGTATACTTCACACGCACCGTAATCGTCAGGCGCGTCTTCGATGCGTAAGCGTCTTCATTGACAGCCTGCGGCGAAAGCGCAAACCCGGTTATCTCTCCTTCCAGCGACAGGTCGGTGTTCGAACTGTCCACAATCTGCAAACGTGTCTGCTTCGTGTAGGAGTCGGCAAGCTTGTTCTCAAACATCGGCTGCAACGGAGCATAGACCATCGCCGCACGAATCGGAAAGTTCCCTATGCGAATCGTCTTATAAATGCTGTAGTCTAGAGCCGCCCCGTTAAACTTATAGCTAATCGTGCAGCCGCCGACAAGAACCGTCAGTGCTGCCAACAAACAATATTTTCTGATTCTCTGCCACATAAAATCTACTCCAATCCGTATTCCTTGATTTTACGATAGAGCGTACGCTCCGAAATCTGCAACTCCTCCGCCGTCTTTTTACGCTTCCCGTCGTTGCGCTCCAACGAACGGCGGATAGTCTCTTTTTCCGTATCTTCTAGCGTCATGGCGGAATGATCCTCCACCGCCTCCACCGCATGAACCGCCTCAACAGGCGCCTCGTTGTTGAAATCGTGCGCCGGCAGAATCGGCTGCTGGCGGAAATTTTTCTGCAACCCGCGTATAGGATTCACCCCCGCACGGCTCTCCCCTCGCACTCCCAGTTCCTCGCGCAAATTGTCGAGTTCCTGAC
>USOC01000062.1 GCA_900556245.1 uncultured Prevotellaceae bacterium | reverse complement strand
AATTTTCGTCTATCGGTTCCTGCTCGCATACATCTGCATCCTCTTCGTTGCCTATGGAAAACTATTCTCCAACTCGTGGCTTGACGAGGCGAAGATGATGGCGGCGGGAATCACGGGAGGGTCGCTTTACTTCATCACGGAAAACACGGCATTGGGACTGACACAAGCATCCAATGTCGCGATGCTTATCAGCGTCACTCCTCTAATTACAACGCTTATAGGCCTTGCCCTTTTCAAAAGCGAGCGCACACACAATCCCGGACGCATCGTCATCGGATCAGTCGTTGCACTTGCCGGAGTGACGGTCATCATCTATAATGGAAACGTTGTCATGCAATTCAATCCGAAAGGCGACTTGCTGACCTTTGCCGCCGCCATGTCGTGGGCAGCCTACAGCCTGCTGGTAAAGAACCTGAGCAAAAGATACTCCGTAATGTTCATTTCACGCAAAGTATTCGGCTACGGATTGTTGTCGATGGCCGTTTGGATTCCGTTTTTCCACCCGGCCGCCTTCAATTTCCACCTGCTGGCAGACACTGAAGTAGCAGCCAACCTGCTGTTCCTCGGCATTGTCGCTTCGATGCTGTGCTTCACGGCATGGAATGCCGTCGTCGCAAGAATCGGAATGGTCAAAGCATCCAACTACATCAACCTTAACCCGATTGTAACCTTCATTTCGGCCTATTTCATCCTCGGAGAACGAATCACGCCGACTGCACTTGCCGGTGCACTTGCCGTTATATTCGGCGTCTATCTCACCGAGCGGAAATAACCGGGGCTTCTACGGCAAAAGGGGACAAGTGGATTTCTTCTGACTTACACAAACGAGGCGCATCCGTTGGAAAAACGATTTTGCAACACGGCTGCGCATGATACCCTACAGAACATCAGCGGATGCCAATACCTGTCAGGATACGACCGGAAGCCGCACCCAGAACGCGCGCGGAGAAAAAACGCTCCGGCTCACATTTGGTGCAAAGTCCGGACCGGCGGATATGCCCCGGCAAGACTCCTGACCGCTCAAGCAGCCAGGCATTGGCACGGACCAAGTCGATATGCGCCTTTCCGGTTCGATGGTTTCTCCTCATCAATTCCGCCATCGGAAAGCCATAGCGCAGGAATTCATCGGCCACTTCATCACCGACCTCAAAGCACGACATACAAATTGCCGGCCCGATAAAAGCGCGGACAGCTGACGGCGACGCTCCAAGTTCCGACATCCGGTCAATCGCACGAGCTGCAATTCCCTTAACCGTACCTTTCCAGCCGGCATGCACCGCCGCCACGACTCCGGCATCCAAGTCGGCAAGCAACACCGGCACACAGTCGGCCGTAAACACTCCTATGACAATTCCGGGCACATTCGTAACCAATGCGTCAACACCGACAAGACGCTCCGCCCGCTGCTCGCAGTCCATTGCGACCATACCGCTGCCGACAACAGCGACTTCGTCGCCATGCACCTGCCGTGCTGTCACAAGACTCCCGTCGGCAATGCCCAACTCGCGGCACAAATCGGAACGGCAGGAAGCCACGTGCTCTTCGTCGTCACCCACATAGTCACAACAGTTGAATGCCCCATACGGCTCAAAACAAGCGGCAGCGCCCCGCTCTGTCGTAAAAGCGAAAACGCCGCCGTCTTTATCTCCAATATCAAGCGATCTAATCCTCATCCTTGAAATCTTCTTCCCAATACTCTTCAGGCCATTCCATCTCCAAATCATCTTCATCCCCGACCGCTTCGTGCTCAATGACAAATTCATCCTCTTCCTGCACACGGTGCTTGAGGTCGAGGTCCCGATGAGTGATACGCGTAGGAATACGGTTGTCCTCATCGTTAATGGTACGCCAAAGCACGTCTTTCAATTCCGACAAGCCCATACCCGCCACTGAAGAGATAAACACCGTCGGAATACCTTCCGGAAGGTGCGCCCGCATCTCCTCAATCAGTTCTTCGTCAAGCATATCACATTTCGTGATTGCCAGCACGCGCCCCTTATTTGTCAGGTCGGGATTGAAACGCTCCAGTTCATTCACCAGAATTTCATACTCCCGCTTCACATCGTCAGCATCTGCCGGTATCATAAACAGCAGAACGGCATTGCGCTCGATATGGCGGAGGAATCGCAATCCAAGGCCCTTCCCTTCACTGGCCCCTTCGATAATTCCCGGAATGTCAGCCATCACAAACGACTGCCGGTCACGATAGCTGACAATTCCCAGATTAGGCTCAAGCGTCGTGAAAGGATAGTCGGCAATCTTCGGCTTCGCCGCCGAAATCGAAAAGAGAAGCGTCGATTTTCCGGCATTCGGGAAACCCACAAGTCCGACATCGGCAAGCAACTTCAGCTCAAGGATTATCGACTTTTCGATAGCCGGCTCCCCGGGTTGCGCATAGCGGGGCGCGCGATTGGTCGCGGTCTTGAAATTCCAGTTGCCAAGTCCGCCTCGTCCGCCACGAAGCAACTTCACTTCCTGCCCGTCGTCGGTCACTTCACAAAGGAACTTCCCGTTTTCAGCGTCATAGACAGCCGTTCCACACGGCACTTCAATCACACGGTCTTCTCCGTCTTTGCCGAAACTGCGGCTCTCGCCTCCCGGCTGACCGTCGGTTGCAAAAATATGCCGCTGGTATTTCAAGTGGAGCAGCGTCCACAGGTTATGATTTCCCCGCAGAATAATGTGCCCGCCGCGCCCTCCGTTGCCTCCATCTGGACCGCCTTTTGGCACATATTTCGCACGGTGAAAATGCGCGGAACCGGCACCGCCCTTACCGGAGCGGCAAAGAATCTTCACATAGTCGATAAAATTTGAACCTGCCATATCGTTTTTGTAATCCTTTATTCGTTATTCATAAAAAGAGTCGGGTTCTGTCAATCGGCCGATGAAGAAAACTCCATAAGATAAGCTTTGATAAACCCATCGATTTTTCCGTCCATCACGCCATTCACGTCGGAAGTCTGGAAACCGGTACGGTGATCCTTCACTCGACGGTCGTCAAACACATAACTGCGAATCTGTGACCCCCATTCGATTTTCTTCTTGCCCGCCTCGATTTTCTGCTGCTCAGCCATACGCCGCTGCAACTCCATATCGTAGAGTTGCGAACGCAGCAAACGCAAGGCGTTTTCGCGGTTGTCGAGCTGCGAACGGGTCTCTGTATTTTCAATCAAAATCTCGCGCACCTCCCCGGTGTCGGGATCTTTATAATTATAACGCAGGCGCACGCCGGTCTCCACCTTGTTGACGTTCTGCCCGCCGGCACCGCCGCTTCGGAACGTATCCCATGAAATATCACCCTGATTAATGGTCACTTCAATGGTGTCGTCGACCAACGGCGTGACAAACACTGAAGCAAACGAAGTCATACGCTTGCCCTGCGCATTGAATGGCGACACTCTAACCAGACGGTGTACCCCATTTTCACTTTTATCGTCACCGACTTGATTCCGGCTTCGTCGCCTTCAATCAGATGGACAATCGTCGTCTTGTAACCGTGATCCTCGCACCAACGAAGATACATACGCATCAGCATCTGGGACCAGTCCTGACTCTCTGTTCCTCCCGCTCCCGAATTAATCTTGAGTACTGCGCCCAGTTTGTCTTCTTCACGACGCAACATATTGCGCAGTTCTACCTCCTCAAACCGTTCGATGGTTTTGGCATACATCTCATCGAGCTCGGCTTCTGTGATCAGCTCTTCCTTCACGAAATCGAAACCCAAAGCCAATTCACCGACCATCTTTTCGATTTCTTCGTAACTATCAATCCAAAAATGCAATTCCTTCACTTTGCGCATCTGCTTCTCTGCCGCTTTCTGGTCGTCCCAAAAATTCGGCACATGCGTGCGCAACTCTTCTTCCTCGACTTCTATCTTCTTGCTGTCGATGTCAAAGATACCTCCTCAACGCCAACTTGCGTTCTTCTGTCTCTTTTAATTGTTCTTGTGTAATCATCTGTCATTCAATTTTTCTGCGAATTTCGCACTTTTTCCTCAATTCTGCAAGTAGTTTATTTGCTAAAAGCAATCATTATACAGGCTAAAGCAACACTATTGCATCATTTTTCACCCAAAATATAATAAAATGAAATATTTTTACGTATATTTGCAGAAAATATAAAACGAAATTCCAAAGTAAAATTTGAATCTATGAAGAAATTCTACATCCTGACAATGGCCGCAATCATGTGCGGCTCGACTGTAACGGCACAGATTTCGGCCAAGCGTTTCTCTGCTCAAAAAGTCAAAACCGCCCCGATAAGCCGTACCGTCTCGTCTGACAAAGCCGTCTTGGCAAAAAAACTGCTCCAAAAGGCCAATGTTTCGCAAAACGGACAATACTGGCTCGCCTCTACTGAAGAAGCTTACATTTTCGACGGAATGGATTGGTTTCTCGACGGCACCTACAAAATGGATTTCAACGAAAAAGGAGAAGTAACGAAAGAAACTGTCACTTATGCAGACGGAACAGTTGACGCAACGGAGTTCACACTCAATGAAAACGGAATGACTGTCGATGAAACTGCGTATTCAATCGATGGAGATGTGAAAAATTACTCGGAGCGCACTTCCTCAAAATATGACGACATAGTAAAAGACTTCAAGGTAGAACAGATGATGTATCTCTGGAATGGAGAAAGTTGGGGTGACAACGCAGGGGCCTGGAAACGTGCTGTTGTGCGCAATGCTGATGGAAACGTGACAAACTTTAACATTTCCGTCCCCTTCCAAGGCAACTGGGACGAAACAGAAAGGACTGAAATCACCTACGACCCTCAAACAAAAAAAGCGACAACCTACAAATATACAACGCTCGGATATGACGGTTTAACAGAGACATGGAACACTGAATATGACGTACGCGACATCGAATGGAAAAACACCAACGGACAAATACTTACGGAATGGAACGCTTTGTTGCTCGGGGAAAACCGTATCAGCAAAGCCGTACAATACTATAATGGGAAACCCGACGGATACACTCTGGTAACCTATCCGGTAGACGGCAAAGAAGATTTCGAAGTGCGAGAAACGCTCAATGACGGACAGACAGTAGGCATCAGACACATTCTGAAAACGACTGACGACTTCGGCAGCAATGAAGAAATCATTGAAGAATATTACCTTGACGGTGATTTTTCGACCCTCGACGTGCAAAGCAAGCTGATTACTAAATTCAACGAAAAAGGGAACCTGCTCCTTTCCGAAGAATATATAACCGAAGAAGGCAAAACAACGCAAATGGCAGGTGAACGCTATACATACACCTACGACGAACAAGGTCGCTGCACGCAGACCCTTATCGAAATGTTCAACTCCGAACCGGAAGTAATGGCATACGAACAATTTTTGAAAGTCATCTTCTCCGACTTTAAATCGTTCGGTTCTGTCAACGAATTGGCTATACAAAATGCACAACTCGTATGTTCAGCAAGCAACAATTCCCTCAAGCTCTTCATGCCGGGAATGACCGCTTATGAAATCTATAATCTTACCGGCACGCTTGTGCTTGCGGCCAACGCCGATGCCGACAACCAAGTTGTCGACCTTTCTGCCCTAGCAGCAGGCGCCTACATCGTGAAAGCAGCCGGAGAAAACGGAGTCGCTTCCGCAAAATTCGTCAACCGATAACAATAACCGCCTACAGGCTGTTTCAACAGGCGAAGCCATATGGCTTCGCCTGTTTTCTTTTCCCATGGCCGACACCAAGATATTATTGCGATTATTTAACCCAAATCGACCATAAATAAGCACATCCGTTCTCTTTCAAATAATCAAAGAATCTTCTACATTTGCCTTATCGGGCAAAAAACAAAATACAAGCCCGACACATATCTAACCGCTAATGTTTCAGATGATATGAAAAAGATTCTCTTCATCGCCTCAACTATTGCCGGACTCCTGCTTCTTAATTGTTCGTGCAACGGAAAAAAGACAGAAACCAAAACCATGGCAACTGTCAGGATCTACACTGTAAAATCCGGCAAATATGCAGCATCCCAAGAATTTCCCGGAAGAGTAAAAGCATCCGAAGAAGTCAATATGGCCTTCAAAGTCAGCGGAACCCTGCAACAAGTCTACGCCATGGAAGGCAGCCGGGTGGTAAAAGGACAGCTGCTTGCAGAAATCGACCCTCGCGACTACCGGCTGCAACACGATGCCGCCAAAGCTGAATTTCTGAAAGCCAAAGCTGAGGCAGAACGCATCATTGCGCTCTACGCAGACAGTGCCACCACAGCCGACAACTACGACAAAGCCCGCTACGGACTGCATCAAATCACGGAAAAATACGAAAACGCCCAAAACCAACTGGCAGATACAAAAATCCATGCCCCCTTCGACGGATTCGTCCAAAAGCGATTTTTCGACCCGCCAACAGTCGTTGCCGCAGGAATGCCGGTTCTTTCCATCGTCTCCGGCGACAATCCGGAAATCGAGATTAACATCCCGACATCCGCCTATCTGCGACGTACACAAATTGCATCGGCAACGGCAACTTTCGACTTCTTGCCCGAGGAAAGAATCCCTCTGGACATCATCAGCATCTCTCCGAAAGCCAACGCCAACCAACTCTATGCCGTACGCCTTGCCATTCCGGCAGGAGTCAAGCCTCTGCCTGCTCCGGGGATGAGCGTCATGGTTGACGTCGCGTTCAACGACAACGGTGCTCCCC
>USOC01000061.1 GCA_900556245.1 uncultured Prevotellaceae bacterium | reverse complement strand
CGTCTGAAGAATCCGGGAGCGGTAGAATGTCGGATCGATGCGAAGAAGTTCTACAAGATGCACTGCTTCCACGAAAATATGTATTTCGACAATCCTGTAATTGCTTTCGACATTGTGAAGAATGATGTCCCGCAACGGATGATGACCATTGACAGCGGCATGATAGAGGAGGCGATGAGGCAAAAGAAGACAGCCGACCGGAAACCTGTTGTCAAGCACGCACCATCACAGCCGAAGAAAGGCGAAATCATCGAAGTGGACCTTCACATAGACGAACTGCTTGACTCTACGGCCGGACTCTCGAACAGTGATATGCTCGACGTGCAGCTTGAGGCGTTCCGCAAGGCCATGGATGCGAACATCCGCCATAAGGGGCAGAAGATAGTGTTTATCCACGGCAAGGGCGAAGGAGTCCTGCGCAAAGCGTTGCTCGACGAACTTCACAAGAAATACAAGTATTGCGAAGCGCAAGACGCATCGTTCCGGGAATATGGATTTGGGGCAACGTTAATCATTATCCATTAGTTCCTATGATTTGTTTCTTTTCAGCTACCGGCAACAGTCGGTATGTTGCAGAAGAATTGTCCGGCCGATTGGGAGACAATCGGCTTGTGGATTTATCTGCGTTTATGAAGCGAAATGATGCGGAAAAGACGCTCTGTGTGGATCCGGGAGAGCGGATTGGATTTGTTTTTCCGGTTCATTCGTGGGGCTTGCCGAAGATGCTTGGCGAAGTCATTGCTTCGTTGAGTTTTTCGGGATATTCGCCGGAATCAAACTATTGTTACATGCTGTGCACCTGTGGCGATGATGCCGGACGCACTTATTTCCAATGGAAAGCCGCAGTAGCCCGCTGCGGACTGACAGGAGATGCTGCATTTTCGGTGTTTATGCCCAACACTTATGTCCTTTTGCCCGGTTTTGATGTCGACGACAAGACGACAGAGGAGCGGAAACTACATAACGCTCCGTTTGCCGTCGGGCGTACAGCACAGCGGATTAAGACAGGAGTAAAGGGAGACTTGACGTTTCACGGGCGATTTTCTCGCTTGAAATCTGATGTCATTTATCCGCTTTTCATGCGTTCTGTCAGCGACAAGCCGTTTCGTGTCGACACGTCCGGTTGTGTCGGTTGCGGTTTGTGCGCACGCCTGTGCCCGACAGGAAATATTAAGATGGAGCGTGATGCCAGTGGCCGACAGCGTCCGACATGGCACGGCAATTGTCTGAACTGTCTTGCCTGCTATCATGGCTGTCCGGCAGGCAGCATTGCTTTCGGTCGTCGGACAAGCGGAAAAGGCCGTTATTTTCTGCGTAGGGACTAAAGGTCGGGAAAGAGCGAGGGCTGGTCGTTGAGAAGACGGAATGAGTGACGATGATAGTCTGTCGCACCGAAGCGTGCGATGGCGTCTCGGTGTGCCCTGGTCGGATAACCTTTGTTGACATCCCATCCGTACTGCGGAAATTCAAGATGGATTTTGCGCATGTATTCGTCGCGGTGGGTCTTCGCTAAAATTGAAGCTGCCGCTATCGACATCATTTTGCCGTCGCCTTTGACGATGCATGTGTGTGGCGTGTCGGGATATGGCTTGAAGCGGTTGCCGTCAATCAGCAGATGCTCTGGGCGGAGGGAGAGCGCATCCACAGCCCGGTGCATAGCGAGAAACGAAGCGTTCAGGATGTTGATTTTGTCGATTTCCTGTTCTGTCACAATGCCTACTGCCCATGCCAGCGCGTCGCGTTCGATAATCGGCCGAAGCGTTTCCCTCTTGTGCTCGCTAAGTTGTTTTGAGTCGTTGAGCAAGTCGTTAGAGTATCCGTCGGGGAGGATGACAGCAGCTGCAAAGACCGGTCCGGCAAGGCATCCTCGTCCTGCTTCGTCGCATCCTGCTTCAATTCTTCCGGCTTCGAGAAATGGCAGAAGCATCAGTGATGGCGTTTGATGATGTAGTCGAACAGCGACAAGAAGATTGATTTCGCTTCGTTGTCAGGGTAGTCGGCGAGAATCTTGACAGCTTCTGTGCGCAAACGCTCCATCGATTCGTATGCATATTCTATGCCGCCCTCCGCTTTTGCAAATTCAATCAGTGTTTCTATTTCTTCGGACGAAAGCATTTCAGAGCGTACCAATGCTCGCATTTCCTCTATTTGAGGAGCTTCTTGTTTTGACAATGCATAGATGAGCGGTAGTGTCACCTTGCCTTCACGCAGGTCGTTTCCGGTAGGTTTTCCGATGGTTTTGTCGTCGAAATAATCGAATATGTCATCTTTGATTTGAAAGCAAAGTCCCAGCATTTCAACGAAGCGAGACAGATTGTCGATGTCCCGGTCGGAAGCGTTCACGGAATATCCTCCGACTTTCACGCAACAGCGGAAGAGCGAAGCTGTCTTTTTGCGAATGATGCTATAGTAGCTTTCTTCGTCGATAGAGTGGTGTTTTGCTATGTCGATTTGGTCGATTTCTCCGGTCGACAGTTCTTTGCCGAGATCGGAAATCACTTGTATGACGCGCAAGTCGCCGGTATCGATAGCGCATGCAAGCGCATTGCTGACGAAAAAGTCCCCGACAAGAACGGCCACGTGATTGTCCCAAACACTGTTGATGGTGTCCTGCCCACGGCGTTTTTTTGTTTCGTCGACTACGTCATCATGGATGAGCGAAGCGTTGTGAAGCAGTTCGATTGCAGCCGCACCGTGCAAGACTCTGCGATTTGCTTCGGCCGCAAAAAATTTGGCGCTGAGAATCACGACGATAGGACGTATCTGTTTGCCTTTGGTTTTCAGATACATCTTTACTATTTCATTTAGCAGGGGGCTATTGCTGGTAAGCGATTGGCCGATGATTTCTTCCAATTGCTTTAATTCGGGGGATATGATTGATTTTATTTCGTCAAAATTCGTCATAAAACGATTTTTAAGACACAAAAGTAATCATTTATTCTGCGATTGTAGTAATTTCACGGTTGAATTATTTGTGCCTAAAGCCATTTTTACGTTTTTTTGTTTATTTTGAGGCGCTAAAACATTTGATATGACTGAAAAGAAACTTTTTTTGCTGGATGCCTACGCACTGATTTTCCGGGCTTACCATGCGATGATGTATTCACCCAGAATAACGTCCGACGGGATGAATACTTCCGCCATATTCGGATTTGTCAATACGTTGGAGGAAATACTGAAGAAAGAGCAGCCTACCCATATCGCCGTGTGTTTTGATCCGGCAGGGAAGACCTTCCGTCACGAGATGTTTCCTGACTACAAGGCCGGAAGAGAGGCGACTCCGGAAGATATAAAAATTGCAGTTCCGTATATCAAAGACATTATTCGGGCTTATGGCATTCCCGTTGTTGAGGTGGCCGGGTATGAGGCAGACGATGTCATCGGTACGCTTGCGCTGAAGGCGGGCAGTGCCGGTTATGCCACGTTTATTATGTCGCCTGATAAGGACTTGAGTCAGCTTGTGGGCGGAAATGTGAAAGTGTACCGTCCCGGAATGAAAGGAAAGCCTGCCGAGATTCGCGGTGTGGAGGAAGTGTGCGAAATATTCGGTATTGACCGTCCGTCACAAGTTGTCGACATGCTGGCATTGATGGGGGACAAGGTTGATAACATTGCCGGTTGTCCGGGTATCGGAGAAAAGACGGCATCAAAGCTAGTCAAGGAATTCGGTTCGGTAGAGGAATTGATAGCCAACACGAATCGTCTCAAGGGAGCGCAGAAGGTGAAGGTGGAGTCGAACGTCGAGAGCATTTTGTTTTCGAAAAAACTGGCTACGATTTGCACAGAGGTGCCGGTTGACATTGATGAAGAGGCGTTTGCCCGGAAGCCTGTCGACGAGCAAAAGATTCGCGAAATATTCGAGCGTCTTGAATTCCGGTCTTTGCTGACGCGCGTGTTGGGCGACAAACTTCAGAAGAAGACAGTAGCTGCTTCGGCAACCGATGTGATGCAAGGTTCGCTTTTCGACGACTTACTGGAAGTAGAGCCGGATCTGGCATCGGAAAATTCTCTTGATGTGAAATTTACGATAGTCACCGAGGCCAATCTTCCGGATTTTGTAGATAAGGCTTTGACTTCGAAAGCGGTCGGTCTGCATTTTGTCAGCACGAACGGAGACGCGATGTCTGCTCATCTAGCCGGAGTGGCTGTGGCCTATTCCGGTGATGAGGCGTTTTATGTGGCTTTGCCCGACAGCGATTCGGCGGATTATGTCCTGCCTGAGCTTTGTCGTCTTTTTGCCGCGCCGCAGATAGTCAAGTGCGGGTGCGACTTAAAGCGGGCGATGGTCGTGGCGCATCATCGGTTGGGGCTGAGTATTGCCGAGCCATACTATGACAATGCGATAGCCCACTATTTGCTGCAACCCGAAATGAGCCATTCGCTGGAACGTATATCGGAAATCTATCTGCATTGTGTTTTGCCGGAGGTAGTCATGCCAAAGGGTATAAAGCCAAATAAATTTGATCCGGCTGCAGATTTGACTCCGGAAGAGATTGCTCCGGCAGTTTGCGCGAAGGCTTGTGCAAACTTGCAGTTGAAGCCGATATTCGACGAGAAGTTGAAGCAGGAGGAGATGGAAGGCTTGCTCCACGACATAGAGTTGCCTCTTACCGCTGTTTTGGCAGATATGGAGTCGGCGGGAATGCGTATAGACGAGGCTGCGCTTGCGGAATATTCGAAAGTGCTGACCGGGCGTCTTGAGGGCATAGAGAAAGAGTGCATTGAATTGGCGGGTGTCGAGTTTAATGTCGGCTCGCCATCACAGGTAGGCGAGGTATTGTTCGAACGGTTGAAAATTGACGAAAAGGTCAAAAAAACCAAGTCCGGAAAATATTCGACAACGGAAGAAGTGCTCGAAAAAATATCCGACCGTCACCCGATAGTCGACAAGATTTTGGAATACAGGAAATTGAAGAAGTTGTTGTCGACCTATGTCAATGCTTTGCCGGAACTGATTAATCCCGAAACGGGTAAAATCCATACAACGTTCAATCAGACTGTGACGGCGACAGGCCGCTTGTCGTCGACCAATCCGAATCTGCAGAACATTCCGATTCGCAATGACGAAGGCCGGGAAATCCGCAAGGCGTTCATTCCCGATGACGGGCACGTGTTTTTCTCCGCGGACTATTCCCAAATTGAGTTGCGCATCGTTGCCAACATCAGCCGGGATGAATCGATGACAGAGGCGTTTCTTGCAGGAGCCGACGTACATCGCGCGACTGCCGCCAAAATTTTTCATGAACCTATCGAGCAGGTGACCGACGACCAGCGTCGCAAGGCCAAGACAGCCAATTTCGGAATGATCTACGGCATTTCAACGTTCGGACTGTCGCAACGTCTGCGCATCCCGAGGGGTGAGGCTAAAGAGATAATCGACGGCTATTTCCGGACTTTTCCCGGGGTCAGAAAGCTGATGGATGACAGCATCGAGCAGACGCGGCGTCTTGGCTATGTAACGACGCTTTTCGGCCGTCGCCGTCTGTTGCCGGATATCAATTCGAAGAATGCAGTCGTGCGGGGGTATGCTGAGCGGAATGCGATTAATGCGCCAATCCAGGGTACGGCGGCCGACATTATCAAAATTGCGATGATACGCGTGTGGCGGCGTTTTGCGGCGGAAGGTATCCGCTCGAAAATGATTCTGCAAGTGCATGACGAGTTGAACTTCGATGTCTGGCCCGATGAAATCGACCGGGTAAGGACAATTGTCAAGGAAGAGATGGAACAGGCCTGGAAGGGTACGGTACCTTTAATTGCAGACTGCGGAAGCGGTGCCAACTGGCTCGAAGCGCATTAAGTCCGAATCTGTTTAGCCGTTAGGGCAATCCGCTTTTTACAGACCAAGTCGGTATTCAATGAGGGGGCACGGAAATCGGCGAATTTCTCCGCTCTTGTCTGCGCGGGCCGTGGCGGGGCATATAGCATCGGAACGGACTTTTGCAACACCAATAATTCTTTTCCTTGTATGTGAATGTTTTGCCGAAGCAAACGGGGTGGTGTTGCTTTGGCCGGGAGGAGGTTGAGCCTATGTGTCAGCGTGAAGTGAAGATGCATTTCCCCCGATTTTCCTGATTTTGTCTGACTTTGTTTTTTATTATGCTTGTGAGAGTTGCCCTGTTTCCGCTTTTAACCCTCTCGGCGCAAGCGTCACTCCCCCTATATGCTGACGCAAACAGGGGAAGAGGAGCCTCACGCAGAACGTTAGGGGCAAGTCTTTATTCGCAGAGGCGGCTAAGTGTCATGTGTGGCTTGACGTTTCTGCCTGTATTCTTGCGGCAATTCGTGCTTGTCATATATCTCATATTTCCATTTGCATTTGTTGATATCTATTTCCGGTACCGTCTGCTTGACGGCACTTCCGTCTATGTCATAGCCCACATATCTCAATACTGTAGACATTTGCATGAATCCGGCATGGTTGTTCATATCGACAATGAATCCTCGCTTTGAGGTGTTTATATTGAGTCCAATCGAGTCTGAATCGAAAGGCGAATAGTTGCCCTGAAGGATGAAGTGATTGCCATCGACAGGAACATCTTTGAAGAGAGCCATTGTCGAAACCAGATAGCAGACATCGCTTCTGTAGCCGTATTTTTCCGCCCATTTGCCGAATTTGGCTTTGTGCCAGTCGATAGATTCCGTCCTGTCATAACCATATACGGAAGGATCCATAAAAGTGCAATATAGAAGGTAAACACAGACAAAAACATCAACGGAATAAAGCTTGCCTT
>USOC01000060.1 GCA_900556245.1 uncultured Prevotellaceae bacterium | reverse complement strand
GGATGGCAACCGTCTGCTCGGCGACGAAATACAGAATGCCGCCATTGCCCTGATTCTTATAACCTGCGTAGTCAGTTCGTTTGTGACCGAGCGTGCCTCGCGGCGGATGGCTCTCAGCGAGATTGACAGTGCAGACACGCCGGATACGTCGGAACGAGAGCATATCATGATATCCATATCCAATCCTGAGACGATACAGTCGCTTGTCAGTCTTTCGCTGCTCATTCGTGATGCCCGTCAAGGAGGGAGCCTGACCGCAGTCAACGTCATCAGCGATAATCAAGACTCGGACAAAACCGCCCGTGCGGGCAAGCGCTTTCTCAACGAGGCGGCCCAGATAGCAAGCGGGGTCGATGTCACGCTTAAAACTGTCAGCAGGTTCAGCGCCAATGTGGCCACCGGTGTTATCCATACAGTCAAGGAGCAGGAGGCCAATACCCTTGTCGTCGGCCTGCACTGGAAAACCAACGTGGTCGACTCTTATCTAGGCGGCGTAGCCAAGGCACTTCTGGAAAAAGTGCATCGTGAGGTGATTGTCGTCAAGATGGTCATGCCGTTCAATACGGTGCGTCGCATCGTTGTCGCCGTGCCGCCAAAAGCGCAGTTTGAACCCGGCTTTTCCAAGTGGGTGGGTCATATTGTCAAAATGGCTTTGCGCCTGGGCTGTTCGCTTCATTTTCACGCCAACCACGAGACGCAGCAATTTGTCGAGCGTTTCCTGACGATGCGTATGCCCATCGACAAGGTGAAGTTTGAGCAGCTTGACAGTTGGGACGATTTGCTGATGCTTTCTGCCGGCGTCAACTACGACCATCTTTTTGTGGCTGTCGGGTCACGTCCCGGTTCGGTGTCGTATCAGGCTTCGTTCGCCCAGCTGCCGGAACAAGTGGAACGGTATTTCTGTAATTGCAGTTCGATGATTGTCTACCCCGACCAATACGGAGAACCGGTGCATCTTCCAGCCTTTTCCGATCCGTTGAGCGGGACGCTGAAGGAAGATTCGCTGCTGTTGCAGCTCCGGAAACGCTATCTGGCGAAGCGACACTGACGGGTGCCGCTTCGTTTCGGCATCCTGCCTATTTGAAGTTGTCGGCAATCTTATAGATGGATTCGAAGATGTCTTTGTCCGCCTCGCTCAGCGTGATGTTGCGGCGAGCCATCATTCTTTTGGCTATGTCGAAGAATTTTGCCACTGACACGTCGGCGTAGCCGGCAACGCTTCCTTCCGAGAACGACGCCACAAAGTTGCGTGGAAATCCCGCACCGTGTACGTTTACCCCGACACCGATGACCGTGGCCGTGTTGAACATGCAATTTATGCCCGCTTTCGAGTGGTCTCCCATAATCAGCCCGCAGAATTGCAGTCCGGTGCGCATAAACCGGTGTGCCCGGTAATTCCACAGCTTGATTTCCGTGTAGTCGTTTTTCAGATTGGATGCGTTTGTACCCGCTCCGATGTTGCACCATTCTCCGATTACTGCATTTCCCAGGAAACCGTCGTGAGCCTTGTTGCTGTAGCCCAGCATCACAACGTTGTTGAGTTCGCCTCCCACTTTGCAATAGGGTCCTAACGTGGTCGCTCCGTAGATTCTGGCGCCCATGTTCACCACGGCATGTTCGCATGCGACGAACGGGGCTCTGATGCATGAGCCTTCCATAATAACGGCATCCTTACCTATATATACAGGCCCGTTTGTCGTGTTGAACGTGACCGCTTCCGCCACAGCGCCTTCTTCGATGAAGATGGCCGGCATTCCGTCGTCGAAGTACCGCGGGCCGATGACTGTACATGAATCGCTGACGAGTTGCGTCTCGCGTCCTTCGGTGACTATCCTGAAGTCGCGTTTTGTCTGTTGGTCATTCATCATGAATATGTCGTAAAGCATTCGAATTCCCGCGATTTCTTGTCCGTATGTTTTGGCTGATGCGAATTTTTTCGCCTTAAAGTCGTCGAGGCTTCCTCTGAAAGCCAGCAGCTCGTCGCCTGCCACCAGGGCTTCTCCTGTTTGCAGCGAATCGACAGCTTCCGCCAGATTGTTGTCCGGGCAGACATAGCCTGCAATGAACAGATTGTCATCGGCGACAACCATCGGGTATTTCACGGCCAAATAGTCGGCCGTCATATAAGAGAACTCGGCATCCTGCAAGAGATATTCCCATTTTTGCCGGATAGTCAATATGCCCACGCGAATGTCCGCAACCGGGCGCGTGTAGGAAATTGGGAGCAGGTCGGCCCACAACCCCTTTTCGTCGAATAGAACGATATTCTTCATGCTGAATCTTTGATTATTTACCCTCAAAATTACTTAAAAAGGAAGTAAAGCCCAAAGGCAGATTCGAAAAAAAGAGCGTCAAGCCATCCAAAATCCCTCCGGACAGCTGCCTACAATAGTTAAATAGAACTAACAGACGGTTAAAAAACTCTAATATTTCTATTAAAAAAGCCCTGAAAACAGGCAGTTTTCGCGCATATACGCGGGAATGTTGACAATCCGGTCTAAAAACATTTGTGGGTAAGGAAATTAGTGTGTAACTTTGCCACGCTTTTCGGGTGAAACCCCTAATGGTTTAGTCTATTTCCTTTGCGCAAAGCGGGAGATGGGTCATTTCGGGTAGGCACCAATAGAAAAAGACGCAAAGGATTAATTAACAGTAATAAAAAAATTAAAGAACTAAGATGCCTACAATTCAGCAATTAGTAAGAAAAGGACGCGTAGCGATGGAATACAAGAGCAAGTCGCCGGCGTTGGACTCTTGTCCGCAACGTCGTGGCGTATGTGTTCGTGTTTACACCACTACACCTAAAAAGCCGAACTCGGCAATGCGTAAAGTTGCACGTGTGAGATTGACAAACGGGAAAGAGGTGAACTCTTACATACCGGGAGAAGGCCACAACTTGCAGGAGCACTCAATTGTGATGGTGCGCGGCGGTCGTGTAAAAGACCTTCCGGGTGTACGTTATCACATTGTGCGCGGTACGCTTGACACAGCCGGCGTAGCAGGCAGAACACAGCGTCGTTCTAAATACGGAGCGAAGCGTCCTAAGGCAGGTGCGGCCAAAAAGTAACCAAACAGCACGGAGATAAACAAAACAAGTAGAATCACTTATTTTTGTTTATTGGATTGAAATATTCGGCGGAGTAAACAGCGTAGGAGTATGCTGTTGAAGATGCTAAAAGCAACCAAACGGACAAAAATGAATTTTAAGAAAAAATGAGAAAGGCTAAACCTAAAAAAAGAATTATTTTGCCGGATCCCGTGTTCGGCGACACGAGAGTGACAAAATTCGTAAATCACTTGATGTACGACGGTAAGAAAAATACCGCATACACCATATTCTATAGCGCATTGGAGACTGTGAAGTCCAAGATGCCGAACGAAGAGAAAACCGCTTTGGAAATCTGGAAAAAAGCGTTGGAAAACATCACACCGCAAGTAGAGGTGAAATCGCGTCGTGTAGGTGGCGCAACCTTCCAAGTACCTACAGAGATCCGTCCGGATCGCAAGGAATCTATTTCAATGAAAAATCTAATCATCTTTGCCCGCAAGCGTGGCGGAAAGACAATGAGCGACAAATTGGCCGCGGAAATCGTCGACGCATTCAACGAGCAGGGAGGCGCATTTAAACGTAAGGAAGATATGCACCGTATGGCTGAAGCTAACCGTGCGTTCGCACACTTTAGATTTTAATTTGAAAAATAAACAACAATGGCTAACAACGACGCAAAATTAAATCTGACGAGAAATATCGGTATCATGGCTCACATCGATGCCGGTAAGACGACTACATCTGAGCGTATCCTGTTTTATACAGGTTTGACCCATAAGATTGGAGAGGTGCACGATGGTGCGGCGACCATGGACTGGATGGAGCAGGAACAGGAACGTGGTATCACCATCACGTCTGCCGCAACTACGGCATTCTGGAGCTATGCAGGCAACAAGTATAAAATCAACTTGATTGACACTCCGGGACACGTTGACTTCACGGTAGAGGTGGAGCGTTCGCTTCGTGTCCTTGACGGTGCGGTAGCTGCGTTCTGTGCGGTAGGTGGTGTTGAGCCCCAGTCTGAGACCGTTTGGCGTCAGGCTGACAAATACAACGTGCCTCGTTTGGGTTATGTCAACAAGATGGACCGTTCCGGTGCGAACTTCTTTGAAGTGGTACGTCAGGTTCGTGAGGTTCTCGGCGCAAATCCGGTGGCAATCCAAGTGCCTATCGGTGCAGAGGAAACGTTCAAGGGAATAGTAGACCTTGTCACAATGAAGGCATATTTCTGGCATGACGAGACAATGGGAGCCGGATATACTGTTGAGGAAATTCCCGACACATTGAAGGACGAATGCGAAAAGATGCGCGACAAGATGCTCGAAGCTATCGCAGAGTTCGATGATGACCTGATGACAAAATATTTCGACGATCCTTCGACGATTACCGAGGATGAAATCCGCAAGGTAATCCGTAAGGCTACGCTGTCAATGGACATCGTTCCGATGACTTGCGGGTCTTCGTTCAAGAACAAGGGCGTTCAGTGCTTGCTCGACAATGTGTGCGCATATCTTCCGAGTCCTGAGGATTCAGGCGACATTATCGGAACGAATCCGAACGATCCTGAAAAGCAGGAAGTCCGCCGTCCGATTTTTGAAGAGCCTATGTGTGCTCTTGCGTTCAAGATTGCAACAGACCCGTATGTGGGCCGTCTTTGCTTCTTCCGCGTTTATTCCGGAGAGGTTCCGGCGGGCAGCTATGTCTTCAACTCTCGTTCAGGAAAGAAAGAGCGTATCAGCCGTCTGTTCCAAATGCACTCAAACAAGCAGAATCCGAAAGAATCTATCGGTTGCGGTGATATCGGCGCAGGTGTAGGTTTCAAGGATATCCGTACAGGTGACACGCTTTGTGATGAGCAGCATCCGATTGTGCTTGAAGCAATGGAATTCCCGGATCCTGTGATTGGTATCGCTGTAGAGCCTAAGACCCAGAAAGACCTTGACAAGCTTGGTGTGGGACTTCAGAAACTTGCAGAGGAGGATCCGACATTCCGTGTTGAAACAAACGAAGAGACCGGACAAACTGTCATCAGCGGTATGGGTGAGCTTCACCTCGATATCATTATCGACCGTCTTCGTCGTGAGTTCAAGGTTGAATGTAACCAGGGCCGTCCTCAGGTGACCTATAAGGAAACCATCACTCGTCCGGTAGAACTTCGCGAAGTGTTCAAGAAGCAGACCGGTGGTCGCGGTAAGTTCGCTGATATCATCGTGCGCGTAGAGCCTGTAGACGAAGGATTCGAAGGCAATCTTCAATTTGTTGATGAAGTGAAGGGCGGTAACATTCCGAAGGAATTCATCCCGTCTGTTCAGAAAGGTTTCACTACGGCAATGAAGAACGGTGTCCTTGCAGGCTTCCCGGTAGAGCAGCTTAAGGTGACATTGCTTGACGGTTCTTTCCACCCGGTAGACTCTGACCAGCTGTCTTTCGAGCTTTGTGCTATCCAGGCGTTCAAGAAGGCTTCTGAAAAGGCAGGACCCGTATTGCTTGAGCCAATCATGAAGATTGAGGGCGTGACTCCGGAGGAGAGCATGGGTGACGTCATCTCAGACTTGAACAAGCGTCGCGGTCAGGTAGAAGGAATGGAAACCAGCCGCAGCGGAGCGCGCATCGTGAAGGCGAAAGCGCCGTTGGCAGAGATGTTCGGCTACGTGACAGCTTTGCGTACAATTACATCCGGCCGTGCAACATCGACAATGTCGTTCTCTCACTATGCAGAGGTGAGCGCATCGATTGCCAAGGGAGTGCTTGAAGAGTGTCAAGGAAGAGTAGATTTGTTGAAATAATATTTATTAAAAAAACATATGAGCCAAAAAATCAGAATCAAATTAAAATCTTACGATCACAACTTGGTTGACAAGTCGGCTGAGAAGATTGTAAAGACAGTGAAGGCAACAGGCGCAGTGGTCAGCGGACCGATTCCATTGCCAACACACAAGAGAATCTTCACGGTGAACCGTTCGACTTTTGTAAACAAAAAGTCACGTGAGCAGTTCCAATTGTCATCGTACAAGCGTCTGATTGATATCTACAGTTCGACTGCAAAGACAATCGACGCATTGATGAAGCTCGAATTGCCGAGCGGTGTAGACGTTGAAATCAAGGCGTAAGTTTAGAAAATTAGATTGGTAACAAAATTAAATTAAAGAGAAATGCCAGGATTATTAGGAAAGAAAATCGGAATGACATCCGTTTTCAGTGCCGACGGCAAGAACGTGCCGTGCACTGTTATCGAAGTAGGTCCTTGTGTGGTTACTCAGGTTAAGACAACTGAAAATGACGGCTACGAAGCGTTGCAGCTTGGCTTTGAAGACAAGAAAGACAAGCACACTACGCAACCGGAAGCAGGACATTTCAAGAAAGCCGGAGTGACACCTAAGAGACACTTGGCCGAGTTCAAAGGATTTGAAGGCGAGTACAAGTTGGGAGACACGCTGACAGTGGATCTTTTCGAAGGAGTCGAATTTGTTGACGTAATCGGAACTTCGAAGGGTAAAGGTTTCCAAGGTGTTGTGAAACGCCACGGATTCGGAGGTGTAGGTCAGACTACACACGGTCAGCACAATCGTCTTCGCGCACCGGGTGCGATCGGCGCTTGTTCATACCCTGCAAAGGTATTCAAAGGAATGCGCATGGCGGGCCAGACAGGCAACGAGCGTGTGACTGTCCAAAATCTTAAAGTGATAAAGGTGATTCCCGAACACAACGTGCTTATGATCAAGGGTTCGATTCCGGGAAGCAAAGGTTCAATCGTTTTAATTGAGAAATAATGGAAGTTAACGTATATAACATTAAAGGAGAAGACACCGGGCGTAAGGTGACGCTGCACGACAGCGTATTTGC
>USOC01000059.1 GCA_900556245.1 uncultured Prevotellaceae bacterium | reverse complement strand
GAATATTGGAAGCGGCGATGGTCGAGAAAGCCAAATCCGGTCACCCCGGGGGTTCGATGAGTGGTACGGACTACACGAATGTGCTGTATTCGAAGTATATCGTATATGATCCAGACGATGGACGATGGTTTGCTCGCGACCGTTTTTTCTTAGATCCGGGGCATATGTCGCCGATGCTCTACGGCGTGTTGGCCATGAGCGGAAAATATTCAATAGAAGATTTGAAGGACCTGCGTCAATGGGGGAGTGCTACACCGGGGCATCCGGAAGTGGATGTCGATCGAGGAATAGAAAATGGCTCGGGTCCGTTGGGGCAAGGTCATGTCATGGCTGTCGGAGCTGCTATTGCAGAGCGTTTTATTGCTTCGCATTTTGGCGAAATTGTCTCGCATAAGACTTATGCCTTTATATCTGATGGTGGTATTCAGGAAGAAATCTCGCAAGGCGCAGGACGTATTGCTGGCTATCTGGGACTTAGCAACCTTATTATGTTCTATGATAGTAACAAAGTTCAGCTTGCGACAATGGTTGACGCTGTTTCGGCAGAAGATACAGCTGCAAAATATCGCTCGTGCAATTGGAATGTCATTGAGATTGACGGAAACGACCCCGTGCAGATTTGTGCTGCGCTCGACGCTGCTCTGAAGGAGGACAAGCGTCCGACTCTGATTATTGGAAATACAGCCATGGGTAAGGGCTGTGTAGATGCTGAAGGAAATAACTTTGAATATAAGTGCAGCACACATGGAAATCCGTTGGGTAAGTCTGGCGCTTCTTATGAAAGAACCATAGAAAATCTTGGCGGAGACCCTCAAAATCCATGGGCTGTTTTTGAAGAAACAAAGCGGTTGTATGGCAAGCGACGTATGGAATTGAAGGAGATTGTGGCGCGTCGTAAAGCGGAATATGCAGAATGGGCATCGAATAATCCGGAGAAGGCAGAAGAGTTGCAATCGTGGATTGATGGCAAGATTCCCGCTATTGATTATAAGGCTATTGCGCATAAACCCAATATTGCAACACGTACAGCGTCAGCCGATGTACTAATGGTTTTTGGCGAGCAGATAAAGAATATGATTGTGTCGTCGGCCGATTTGTCGAATAGCGACAAAACGGAAGCGTTCATCAAAAAATGTGGCACGATTATTTCGAAAGACAATTATGGCGGAAAGTTCCTGCAATCTGGAGTTGCCGAGCTAACAATGGCTTCTATTATGAACGGTATTGCTTTGCATGGGGGACTGTCGTGTGCTTGTGGAACATTCTTTGTATTCTCAGATTATATGAAACCGGCGATTCGAATGACAGCCTTGATGGAGTTGCCGGTGAAATTTGTATGGACACATGATTCGTTCCGTGTCGGAGAAGACGGTCCGACACATCAGCCGGTAGAGCAGGAAGCTCAAATTCGCTTGATGGAAGAACTTAAAAACCATTCCGGAAAGAATAGCATGTTGGTACTTCGTCCGGCTGATAGTGCAGAGACTACCATCGCATGGAAAATGGCGATGGAAAATACCGATACCCCGACCGGATTGATACTCACTCGTCAGGATGTAGACGACCTGCCGTCGGCAAGTGGCGACCGCTACAACGATGCGCTCCAGATGGAGAAAGGTGGATATGCTGTAGTTGAATGCGAGAAGCCTGACATCGTGCTTGTCGGTAACGGTTCTGATGTCCTTTTGCTTGTAAAGGCGGCGGATAAGCTGAAAGAAGAGGGCTTGCAGGCAAGGGTGGTCTCTGTTCCTTCAATTGGCTTGTTTATGGAACAGTCTGACGATTATCGCAAAGCTCTTATTCCCGATGATGTGCCGGTGTATGGAAAAACTTCCGGAATTGCCTCTACGTTGCTCCGGGTTGTCGGAACTCATGGGTGTATTTCCGGCTTGAACCATTTTGGCTATTCGGCTCCTTATAAGGTATTGGAAGAGAAGTTCGGATTCACGGAAGATGCTGTCATTGATGAAATCAAAGCATTCTTGAAGCGATAAGTGTCATATAAATATATTATTAGTGAGCAATTTGCCGGTAGGTGGATTGCTCACTAATTTTGTGGTGATTTGTGAATGAACGGAAATTCGCTCATTCAAGATGTGCCTTTGTGAGAAAAATATGATGATTGCGTTGATTCTGATTGAAAATTTTGTAATTTTGCCTTATATACATAACATATAATTAGAAGAATATGAAATTATCTTTCAAAAAATTGTTTGTGGCAATTTCTCTCCTGGCTTCTGCAACCTTTGCGATGGCTCAGCAGCAGTTGCCGGAGCTAGTTGACACATTGGTGCGGCGAGGTGTGCTTTCAAATGGGATGACGTATTATATCCGTCATAATGAGTATCCGAAAGGGCAGGCCGATTTCCATATTGCTCAAAAGGTTGGCGCCGTGCAGGAAAATGAGGACCAGAATGGATTGGCTCATTTCTTGGAACATATGTGTTTCAACGGGACGAAGCACTTCCCTGACAAGCAGTTGCTCACATGGCTTGAAACGAAGGGTGTAAAGTTCGGTTTGAACATCAATGCACATACCGGTACAGACCAGACAGTCTACGATATTATGAATGTCCCGACAGCAAATAAAGAGGTTGTTGATTCATGTCTGCTTATATTGCATGATTGGGCTAACGACTTGACTCTGGCTCAAGAAGAAAAACAAAAAGAGCGTCGGGTCCGTATTCTTGATAGGTATGCCTCGGTGCTCTACCCGGGAACAAAGTATGCCACACATAATGTGATTGGCAAGATGGAAATCATTGATAATTTTAAGCCTCAAGTGCTTCGCGACTATTATGAAAAATGGTATCGTCCCGATTTACAGGCAATTGTGGTGGTCGGAGACATTGATGTCGACATTGTAGAGAAGCAAATCAAAAAAATATTCTCTCCGATTGAAATGCCGGAAAACCCTGCAGCGTTCGGCTATGAGTTTGTAGCCGATAATGTAGAGCCGATTGTAATTTCTGACAAGGATGCCGAGATGCCGGCAAACTTGCTTTTGGTCGCTCAGAAATATGATTTTTTGCCTCGCGAATACAGAAATACGGTGCTTGGTTTGCAAGTGGAATTCTTTAATGCGGTCTTTTCTTCAATGCTTAACCAGCGCTTCACAGAATTGACTCTTTCCAACGATGCTCCGTTTGCTAATTGCGGAGGCGCTTTGGGATCGTTTCTTTATGCCAATACGAAGGGGGCTTTGACTTGTCAGGCAATTGTCAATGAAAAAGGCTCGGATGTGGCTCTGCATGCTGTTCTAAGAGAATTGAAGCGTATACGGCTGTATGGTTTTACGGCGGCTGAATACGATCGTGCGCGTGCGGAATATCTGAGCAATTTGGAGCGTTTGTATAAGAATTTTTCCACCTCTAAAAATAATTACTTTACGCAATTGTATATTCAGAATTTCCTTGAGTCGGCTCCGGTCACTGCTGTGGACTATGAATATGAGACGATGAAGGATGTGCTTCCGATGATTGGCGTTGAGTTGTTGAATCAGTATGTGGCACAAATTGTGACTGACAAGAATCTTGTTGTCATGTCGCTGTGTCCTGATAAGGAAGGTGTAGTGATGCCGAGTGTTGATGAACTGAAGAAGGTCATTGCAGAAGTGGAGGCTGAAAATGTCGAGCCTTATGTAGATGCTGCTGTGACAGAACCTTTGATGAGCGAACTGCCAGTCCCCGGTAAAATTACAAAAACCACTGAAAACAAGCAGCTAGGCTATACTGAACTGATGCTTTCGAATGGCGCAAAGGTCATTTTGAAGAAAACTGCATTTAAGGAAAACGAGATTTTGCTGGAAGCTACCAGCAAAGGGGGTGCTTCACTGTATGATGCTGCTGATTTCCCTAACGCTAACTTTGGCTCGGACGTGTTGAATACAACCGGATTGGGCAAATTCACATATACAGACATGCAGAAGCTTCTTTCCGGCAAGCAGGTGTCGCTTTCGGCAGAAATAGAAAGATATGGCGAGTCGGTAAGCGGCTCGTCGAGTGTCAGCGATTTGGAAACGATGATGCAGTTGCTCTATCTCCAGTTTACGCAGCCGAGAGAAGACCAGGCGGCTTTTGAAAATGTGAAAAAGCTGATTCTTTCACAGTTGGAAAATGTGGCACATGATCCGCAGTTCGTATTTCAGGACTCATTGACACGCAAGCTGCATGCTCACCATCCGAAGGCTGTGACTGAAAGCAAGGAGGTGTTCAACAAGGTTGACTATGCACGTTCGCTCCAAATCTACAAAGAGCGTTTTGCTGATGCTTCCGACTTTACATTCTACATTGTCGGTAACTTTGACATGGATACAATGAAGAACTACGTTTGCCAGTATATCGCATCCTTGCCAGCAAAGGGTGTCAAAGAAGTGGCGAAAAATGACGGTTTGGATTTTGCAAAAGGAAAGGTTGACGAAACTTTCGTACTTCCGAACGAAAGCAAATTGGCTATGCTTGCCATGGTGTGGAGTTTGGATTTGCCCTATACTCTTGAGAATAAAATCAAAATCAATGTTGCCGGTCAATTGATGGCAACGGAGCTGCTCAATAGTGTGCGAGAAGATGAAGGTGCGGCCTATAGCCCTTACGCTGTCGGAGGTGTAGATAGAGGATATAAGGACAGTGGTGTCATACAGACCGCTTTTGGCCTGAATCCTGCAAAGGCTGAGCGGAGCACGGAAGTCACTATTTAATGCCTCGATAAACTTGCCAAAGATGTGAAGGAATCTGAATTGGCGAAAATCAAGGAATATTTGTTGAAAAATTATAAAGTGAATGTAGAGGAAAACAAATACTGGCTTGGACGCTTGGAGGATTATGTGGAAGATGGAATAGACACACATACCGATTATGAAAAGGCCGTTGAGACTTTGACTGTTAAGGGGATGGAAGAATTCATCTCTCAAATTGTCAATGCCAACAGATTCAAATTGCTGATGATGCCGGAATAGGCTTTTCCATAATGGCGGTTTCAGCCTTTGAAGTAAAACGACACGGTTGCCTAAACAATGGTGACCGTGTCGTTTTGTTTGGCGGGAGACTGATTTTCATTCGTTTGTTCCGAGCAGAAATAAGAATCATACAAATCAGGTTGCGCTTAGGCATTTTCGGATTTCATAGCCAAATCCAGACTCTGGCAAGGCTATCCACGTCTGATGGGAATACTCGGATAAAAATAGCCAAATACCCATTAAGTAAAAGTAATATGAGGCGGATGTGTGACAAGCACAATCCCTGTGCAGTCGATAGTTCCTTAAAAAGAGTTGACATTTCTGCTGGCTCTTGATTCAATGCGGTATACTTCGCAATTCTTCAAGAACTTCTGAATTATTTCATCCTGTCTATCATTAAGATGAACACGGGTGAGGACGGCGTGAAGAAAGAGAGTATGATGGTCATCGGAGCCTGTCTGTTTCTGATTGGTGCTTCCACGGTGTTCCCGGCTTTCTTCGGATATAGGATCTAATAATTTAACCAACAATATCAACATTTTCAAAACAACCAATTCAAATTCACCAGTTCTATGATTAAAAAAATAGCTAGCAGACTGAAAGGCTTCTTCGGAAGCGAGCGCATGCAGATGTTCTGCATGATGATGCTTGTAGGCACGGTTGCAATGATGGCCCAGAACGCCGCAGGCAACTACGAGGCCGGTACGACCGCCCTGACCACAGTGTCGGAGGAGATTGCCAAGTATGTGCCCATCGTTGTCAAGCTCTGCTACGCCATCGCCGGTGTCGTCGCCATCAGCGTGTAATCTGAAAGCCACGTTCATAGCCGCCCTCATCAAGGAGCCATCGCTCAATGTCTTCCTCGAAGTTCTTTTCTTTCAGGTTATTGTTGTCCATCTTCGTATTGTTGCATACTTTCTTCAAGCAACTTATATATTTTTCTTTCATGTGTCTGCATAGAGCCATTCTCTCCTTGTTTCCAACCGCCATCTTTCTTGGCCTGGAGATACATGAAGTACAGTTTAAGACTCTGCAGACTTCTATTATCAACCTGTGGTTTTATGTTTTCAAGTTTAGAATCAACAAGCCAGTTTCTTTGTTCTGAATTAAAACTTGATGAAATCATGGCCAGATTACCAAAACGATTAATTTCATCAAATTCCCATTTCTCAGGTTGCTTTGATTCGTCTTGGGGGTGCAAATGCTCGATAGAGCGGTTTTCTCTGAATTCATATTCAAGAATTGCCTGCTTGTCAACAGTGTTTTCTCCAAATCCAAATTCGGAGAAAACATCATCCTCGTTATTGGCAAGTAGCTGTTTCTCCCAAATAGCGTAATCAAGACGCCAGAACCAATAACGGTAACGGTTGCGATTGCTGAATATCAGTTCATCCAGACCTGGGCACATCTGATGAGAATTTTGTTTATCCGTTTCGATGAGCTTACGAAGAATCTCAGATTGTGTGAGGCTTTTCTCGGCGAGTGATTTCAGTAATGGTAGCAACCAAATATGAAGTTCTGTTGAAACATCAAGCATCGCCTGATATTGTCTAACTCTATCATTTGCTTTTTGCAGATCTTCATCTTCTTCGTCTCGGGCAATCAGAGTGTGAATACCACCACCGGCAGTGTTCTCAATTCTGACAACATACATATCCAGAATAAGTCGGTACTGCAGAAGCTGATGATAGAATCCCTCCAAATCTTTGGGAGGATAATCCCTAAATGTTTGGAGGAGTTTTGATGTGTTCTGACGGGCTATGGAATCATCATTATTGTGAATTGCCAATACTATCAGAAGGAACTTCGCAAACGATAGTATCGCGTCTTCTTTGTCAAAACGGTTGGCATTGTTATCTTCCTTCTTTTCAATCCCGATACTTGCTATAGATTGAGCAGCCTCATTCTCCGCTGAGACGCTAAGTTCGTCGATAAGCCA